>JBNKEI010000103.1:0-8388 GCA_050288705.1 Myxococcales bacterium | reverse complement strand
GTGATCACTAATTGACTGTGCGTCCGAAATGGGGCTAATTCTTCCTATCCGCAGCCATTCCGAAAACAAATATGCTTCTTCACTTATCCCTTCAAATAATAGCTCGACACGTAGACGTTCAGTTCCCTCATAAAAATCATCGTCACTCACGCGAATCCAATCGAAACTATGCGTTTTGAGTACGAGTTTAATGGCATCGACAATCGCTGTTTTTCCGGAATCGTTTTCGCCGATCAAAACATTCAAACTGTTTGAAAAAGGAACAGTAAGGTCGGGGTCATCAATATTGAAGCCAGTCCCTGATCCATATTTACGGAAATTCCATAATTTGAGTTTACTAAGGAACATATAGAATACCCTCCCTACAGGCGCAACAAACAGTAATTTGGATGCCGCGCATCCATTACGCAACAATCGAATTTTAGATCATTCTCGCTTCATTTCTTCTGTCGCTCCGGTCGATATATTAAACATTCTGTATTGCCATAAGGACGCTTGAAATTTTTTCGTCGAATTCAGTAGGGAGTTTTCCAGCTTTACAGAGGTAGCTCACCACAAAAAATGCGAGTCTAACAGCGTGTGGACTTTCTGAAGCCAACGTTTTGGCAAAATCCCACTGCGCTTCTCCCGCAAGAAAAGACCAAGCAATCTCTCTTAGCAGCAATGGTGTTTTCGAAACCTGAAGAGGGGCATCTAGACAATTGCGCACCAATTGAACCAACTGTTTCCATTCCGGCAAGGACAGTTCATGCGTGGAAACAGCTTCATCCTTAAGCTTTTTTACCATTTGAGCGAGTTTGTTACGGTGTTCATATGCTTCTCTAGAAATTTTACTCCAAAAACGCAGTCCGAATCTTTCTGAAGTAGTTATTCAATCTGACCTTTCGACCGTAAATTTAATATCCGACCCTGAACTCCGTGAAAAATTTAAAATTCGATATGCTGGGTGTGCGTCGCACGCAAGAAGGCCATTTGCGATCTACGAACAAAATGACCCTGACATGTGCGTTGCAATGCTGCATTATTTTAAAGGCCTATTCATTTATGAGCGATGTCTTGACGACTTCGGTCGCAACGAGAAAAAAGTCCTATTAGTTAGAGGTATTGATAGCCGTAAAATGTGGGGGAAAGATTATTGCGTTTGGAGAAATTAATTGAGGCTAGTTCGCAATTTCGTAAAAGCTTGGAAGGTCGTTTTGCGCTAGATATTATGCGTAGTGTTTTACAAACCGCAGTGGCAGCAAAGGTGCGTTTAATGGACTATTTGCTTTATGTCCTTCGGGCGTCGCCTAAAGAAGTGGCGGAAAAGCCGGAGGATTTTACACCGCTTGCTTACTCCAAAACACTTCGTTAATGGTTAACGCCATTGAAAGTAGGCCAATCCGCTTTCGATGGTGGTACCCCTCTCAATGCACAGCTTACGGTTGGGTGGTCTAAAAAGGGCCGTTTCCCGGAATTGGGGATGAGGCCTCATATTTTATTACCCGGTGATGGCGATAAAGTATTTGCTCAAGAGGAATACATTTGTAGAGTGGGTATGCTTTTAGGAAATACCGATTTGTGGTGGAATGTTGAATCAGAAGATACCCCGGAAATCATATACGATAGCAATCGCTCGGAAAATTTCATCGTAATAACTACCAAATTCGGCCCAACAATTCGTTTATTGAGCTGCGCAAGGACTATGAATCTGATTCTTCTTAGCCCATAAAAAACGCTTCCTCCCATTAGGCTGTACTCACTCAGCATGTTTATCTTACGGTAGCGGTGAGGTTGCAAGTAATTCGACTAAGCGGCCAACCTAAGATGCGCTTCTGGTGACCGTCGGCCAAAGTGTACTTATTGTATGGTGTCGAGCAGTAGCAAAAATGGGAATGGGCCTAAAGAACATCAGCTTACGTCTATCTATCGACCGAGAGGTCCTGCAACGGCGGGTTCTTGATGTTGGTACATTATTTCTCCTTTGCGCGCTTGTGGGAGTTATTTCTGGACTCGGGGCAGCAGGTTTTTACTTCCTACTACAGTTTTCCCAGCATCTATTTCTTGATAGCTTGGCGGGTTATAGACCGCTAGGTCCTCTAGGAGAAGCCAGCTTATTTCCGGAGACGCTACGTACGTTTTCGGGTGTGATTTTGCTTATACTGCCCGCGGCAGGTGGTCTTGTTAGCGGGCTCATTGTTTACTTTTTGGCCCCTGAGGCAGAAGGCCATGGAACCGACGCTGTAATCGAGGCCTATCACCAACGGGATGGGTACATACGAACCCGTGTACCTTTTGTGAAGGCGATTGCTTCAGCTATTACCATGGGGACCGGAGGCTCAGCAGGACGAGAGGGACCCATTGCGCAAATCGGAGCAGGGCTCGGGTCAGCAATAGCTCGTTCGCTAGGGCTATCGGTGCGCCAGCGGCGTATCCTTATGATAGCGGGGCTTGGGGCTGGTATTGGAGCTATTTTTCGTGCCCCTCTTGCCGGTGCATTATTTTCCGCAGAGGTGCTCTATGGCGAAATGGACCTTGAGTACGAGGTTGTTGGACCAGCAATTCTTTCTTCTATCGTTGCCTATAGTACTTTCGGCAGTATCTTTGGTTGGCATCCTCTGTTTAAGACCCCCAGTTTCAGCTTTGAGAACCCGCTAGAGCTTGGACCTTACTTGATTCTTGCTTTGGTAGTCGCCTTGGGCGGGAGATTGTACCCCCAGGTTTTTTACGGCATACGCAATCTTTTCCTTCGGCTTCAAGTGCCTGTTTGGCTCAAGCCTGCCATTGGAGGTCTGGCTGTTGGATTTATCGGCCTTTTTGTGCCCCAGGCGCTTTCCACTGGCTTCGGTGTTGTCCAGGGTGTGTTCATCGGTAGCGAGACAGCTACCGCCCTTTTTGTTGTTGCAGTAGCAAAGATGCTGACCACAGCCTTCACAGTAGGTAGCGGTGGCAGTGGTGGCGTTTTTGGTCCGGCAGTAGTTATCGGTGGCTCGCTAGGTGGAGCAGCAGGTATTATTTTTAACCGTGCTTGGCCGAATTTAGTTCAGATGCCAGGCGCGTTCGCAATGGTTGGAATGGCCGGCTTTTTTGCTTCTGCGGCAAAAGTACCCATTTCTACCATAATAATGGTAAGCGAGATGACCGGCAACTACCACCTGCTCGTACCTTCAATGTTCGTGTGTATGCTAGGGTTTCTAATTGTTCGCCATCGCACTATCTACGAAAAGCAACTGCCCGCTCGTGCATTATCACCTGCTCATCAGCAACTTATTATACGAGCAATGCTCGAACGAACGACTGTAGCTGATATTCTTGCCTTGCATCCAATTTCGCCGCCGGATCCAATACGTGATGATTCGCCTCTGACTGCAGTACTGGATCGCTTTGCTACGGGTGAACATACCTGTTATCCAGTATCAAATGCTAGAGGTGAGCTGGTGGGTGCAATCCCTTTTAGAAATGTACGGCACATTCTAGGTAGCCGAGCAACGCCAGCCTCGCTAATAGTTGCCAAGGATCTTGCTGTTTCAGCAGTCACAATTTCTGCGTGCCAGAACCTTTATGAAGCGCTGCGCCAGATGAGCTCCCATGATCTGGATGACCTATTGGTTGTGGAAGAAAGCGAGGGTATGTCTAGGATAATTGGTATACTGACGGGCGGTGATATTAACGCGATTTATGATAGCCAATTTGTGGACGTCGGTATTGAGCCGCGTCGTAATGCGCTGCATCATCTGCTGGCTCGTTATCGACGCATAAAAAAACAAAATGATTAGGAATAAGTACGATGGTCGTTGTTTTTGTATTTTTCTTATCCACATGCGCGCCAATGTATACAACGAAGAGCCTGCTTGTAAATTGTGATTAAGGCCTTGCGCTTGACTTGGCCTTGGAGTGCGCTGCCTACTGTATTCCAAATGCTAGAAAACGGTAGAATCAACGTTTGGCAGTCTTACGTTCCAGGTTTTTTTGAAAAAGCTCCAATTGATTAAAGAAATTGCTATTGGCTTGTCAGGACTAACAGCATTCTTTTTTATGATCGTCATTGCCAAAAGGGGATGGCAATCATTTCAATCTTACCGTGCGCAAAGTATTGTGGACAAACACATTAGCTGGATACAAGAAAACTACACAAACCTCGATTTACTGCATATGATTACAGACAAACTTAATACTATCAATGATCCGCTGTTGGTTGAAAAAATTATTGATCTTGCAAGCGAGCATCTTGGTCCCGCAGTTCTTTTTCGCGACCTATATGATTCCATGAAAATTACCGACAGATATATTTTTACGCTCGAAAATTCGAAATCCTGGAAAAAAAGAGTTTTTTCCTGTGAAAAATTAGGCCGTATAGCCTCTGCCAGAGCAATACCAGCGCTTCTTTCTACCGTAAGAGATGTGAATAATGAGGACGAAGACGTGAGATCTTCGGCCTTGAGAGCTCTCGGAACAACTCAAGACGCTAGAGCCATACCGTTTCTTGTTGAGGCGCTAGGTTTCCCGGAGACATGGCTTCCACCGCGTATTGCCGAAATTCTGGTTATGATTGGAAATGAAGTCATTGAACCGCTAACTCGAGAACTGAAAAATTTCCAAAGCTTGCCCATACTGGTGACCAAATTTGCTTCAGCATTTTCCTGATCTTCGGTGATCACTAATTGACTGTGCGTCCGAAATGGGGCTAATTTTTCTATCCGCATGGTCGAGAATTAGTGGTCGCTTTGGAAATGGAGCAATTATATTACCAAAAATTGCAGAGCATATTTGCGCAAACTCACCAAGTTATTCCTCATTTGTCTGGGGTAGAAGAAGCAGACTGGATGCAACTAAAAGAATATCAATTTGATTTCGCATTACTATCCAATGTATTGGAACATATAGCAGATGATCAGCAAGCGCTTATAAATATTCGCAGTGTATTACCACCGGGAGGTCGATTAGTTATGTTGGTTCCTGCTGGTCCATGGTTATTTGGGTCTCTCGATCAAGCGGTGGGGCATTTTCGCCGGTACACTAAAAATGGACTGCGCGAACTTTTGCAGGACAGCGGATTTGTTGTAGAACATCTAGAATCAATAAATATGCTGGGAATTCCTGATTGGTTGGTAAATGGTCGAATTTTACAAAGAAGAACTTTGACCGCATTTCAACTTAAAGGATATAATTTGGTGGCTCCTTTAGTAGTAGAAATAGAAAAACGTTTTCCGCCGCCAATGGGTATGAGCATTTTGGCGGTAGCAAGGGTGGAATGAAAGTTTGTGTCGACTATAGTCGACGATCTGAAGTTGTCGAACGTAGTTATTTTGACCAAATTTCCTAGGGTCTTGTTCTAACTACGCGAAATCCCATGTAACGACCGCCGCCTTTTATTGTCATTGAATCATAGTAATCTATTTTTGAGTAAGAAGTGAGAATACTGTTTGCATGCATTCCGAAATAGGTTTCTCCAGTATAAACATGCCAATCATTTTCACTCAATTCAGCCACATTGCCGTTCATATCGTAAATCCAAAGCTCGTTTGGATTTTTCAAGCCTACTGGATGCGTTGGCGCCAAACTCTGGTAATCTTCATTGACCCAAGCAACCTCATTTAAATTGTTACTTCCTGCCCAAATCGTCGGAATGCCATCTTTGCCACCTCTCGCTGCATAAATCCATTCATAGGCGGACGGCAATCGGTAACCAACAGTCAAGCCATAGTACCCATCTTTTACAATTCCCAGCTGATTGGTATTGGATTCAAGTCTTTCCCATGTCTCTTCGTTATAAGCTTTAGTAATTTCAGCATTTTCGCTTAGCCAGTTGCAATAAGCTCTTGCGCCATACATGGTTACGTAGGTGACAGGACACGTGTCCTGGGGCGAATTACTTTTTTCTGCAAAAACAAATTGACCTTCATCGTATCGAATTGGGCACTCACTATAGTTCAAGGCAATCATGCTCTTCCCTTTATATGTACCGTCGCTCGCCACGTTATATTCATTGAGAAAAGCAATATATTCTTTGATAGTGACCTCGTATTTTGCCATCTCGATGTCATACGTCAGCTCGGCAGATCCATTCTGAGAAGAGGTAATCCCTTTTTTGACGAAAACAAATCCATCGGTTAGAAAATCGAGGGCAGGATTGTTGATTTCGCCAGTGTTCTCTGGCAATGAATCGCCTGTAATAAAAATAGTGATTCCGGGATGATCAGGATCGTTGCTTTGCAATGTAATTCCAGCTCCTTTCCATCCTTGTGATTGCGGGGCAAAGAAAACCGTAAAAGAGGCTTGATTACCTGGTTCTATGAGATACTCGTTTTCAATATCAATCCGAAAATCTTCAGGATTAGTCCCTGTTAATAAAATATCTTGATAATAGAAAACTCTCAGGGTGTCGTTTCCGATATTCTTGATGGTGAGTTTTTTTGAAACAGATTCCCCAACTGAGAGGGATCCAAAACTAATGTCGGAATCGCTTGGAACTATTTTATCTTCGCAATATACTATAACCTTGGGTTGGCCGTCGTCTGTCTCTTTAGAGCTATCGGAGGCTTGATTGCAGCTGGTCGAGCAAAGTAGAAAAACAAGTAGTGAAACTGAAAAGGTTGATTTCTCCAGCACTCCGAAGCCTTCTTTGAGCATACGCTTTATTGTTGGCATATGATGAATCTCCTATTGAGATCTGAAGTAAAATAATCTTAATCTTAGAAATGAACTCAATATTGGCTTCAAAAAACATAAGGGAACAAAGACGGTCAAATCTAGGGCGTTTTGAGCCGGAGGGTTGCGTCATGAAGTCAAAATTGCATTTTTGAGTGCACCGCAGAATGACGCTTATTTCCATTTGGTGCATGCCTTGTCTTTTGGTTCACCCCCCCGTATTTCGATTCTATCAGGGAACTCGACAGCACTCACAGCTGCTTCTTACCCTAAGTATTTATTTTTTTTTGGGCCTATGTCAAATAGGTCAAATTCCAGCCTAAATACGCAAACTTCGCAGATCAGAACAGGAAAATTTTCTCTTGTTTATGCGATACTTGTATCGCATCACATTTTTGGATGAGAAAAATATCATGTCCGCTGTATCTGTACGCCTTCCAGATGAGTTATCAAATGGTCTGCAAGCATTGGCCGACAAAACAGGGCGAAGTAAGACCTACTACATTGTCGAGGCTGTCAATGATAAAATAGCGGCTCACGTGTCATGAAGCATTCGCCTTTCGGTTTGCCGGTAGTCTTGTTTTATGAATCAATATAAGGAATACGGTACTTATGCATAGCAACATAGACGATGTGCTTACTCGTTTCCTGGCAGCCAATTGCGAATCAGACTTGATAGAGGTCGTGATCGATACGAGTGTGGCTGTGGGCGATGGTCAAGAGATGGTGCCCTATCTCAATCTCTGGGCATTCAATGTCGCTAAAGATCGCGATCTGGTCTCTGTTCTGAAGGAAGTAGCGAATACGGAGAACTGGGGCTATCTTGAGGATGCGGTTCAGGAACGGGACTCATCAATCTTCGAGATTTCGTTACAATCTTTCTACCCTCGGTGGCCAGAAGATTTTGACGAAGGCAACGAGAGAATCGTCAGTGTTTTAGTGTCTGCTGCAAAGCGGCTTTGCTCGGAAACAGCCTGTTTGTTTCATCATGTCGACGCCTGGCCGCCTATAGATTTGAAGACGGGCAAGGAAATAGATCTTGCTCTGCTCTAGTGGGAATGTGAACCGATGCATGAGGCAGTGACTGGATAGTTGCAGCCTCGCGCCGTGAAATGGACAAGTAATCTACTGAATCACGCGAACCTTGAAACGCCTGCCTTTGATATTTCTTTCAGAGAGTACCTGCAACGCGCTCTTGCGTACAGTGCGATCGATGGCGACAAATCGCATGCATTGAGGCACACATATGCCAATCACCTGGCGATGAAGGGGGGCAGGTTGAACTCTTGTCCCAGAAAAGGACAGCCAGCCAATACCCCCAGAAAACGGTATCTTGATTGGGCTTGTCTGCTAAAACGAGTTTACGGCGACGAAGTACTAATTTGCCCACACTGTGGCAATAAGCGATTTATTATTGTCTTCATTGAAGATGCTTTGGTTGCCCGTAAAATCCTTGACCATCTTGGGCTTGAATCAACTGGACCACCACGTTCAAAAGCACGCTTTCCTGTTCAATCCTGTCTTTTTTAGGTTGACTGGGAACTGCTACTTTCCCTCGTCTAAGTTTGGCTTAGTCGAGTTTTTCCGCAAACCTTAGCCCGAACCGACTGGCTCTTTTTCTTACTTATTGCCAGATCTCTACTTCCTTGTCTTAATTCCTTCTTTTGCTTCTTCTTTGCCCATACTGGTGACCAAATCTGCCTCTGCATTTTCCTGATCTTCGGTGATCACTAATTGACTGTGCGTCCGAAATGGGGCTAA
>JBNKEI010000102.1:0-2632 GCA_050288705.1 Myxococcales bacterium | reverse complement strand
GCAAAAACCGAAATGCAGTAGAGCAGTTTTACTCTCTCGCAGCGTGATTTATTGGCATACTAATGGTTATTCTGTAGATAACCTGTACCCCTTATTAGTTAATGCGACAGAACCAAATCAAAAGGCGGCGCGCCGGTTCCTTAATAAGGCGATTAAAAGTAGTGGTGAGCCGGTAAAGATCAACATCGACAAAAGCGGTGCGAATACGGCTGCGATTGAATCGTATAATAAAGATAACCACACCAATATAGAAATTCGGCAGAACAAATATCTAAACAACATTGTTGAGCAGGACCACCGCTTCATCAAAAAGAAAGTCCGTCCGACATTAGGTTTCAAGAAGTTCCATGCCGCTCAAGCCACTATTGCAGGAATTGAAGCAGTGCGTATGATCAAGAAGGGACAGTTGCGTCATGAATATAGCAAAAACCGAAATGCAGTAGAGCAGTTTTACTCTCTCGCAGCGTGATTTATTGGCATACTAATGGTTATTCTGTAAATAACCTGTACCCCTTGTTAGTTAATGCGACAGAATCGACTTTCGATACTTATACAGATTTCACATTTTCCGCTTTGATTTTCCTATCCACTTTTCCTATCCACATCCACTAATCAAGCTAAGCTGTTTTTTTATTTTCGCCAAAATGAATTTGGTATCGGTTACTTGGGAAGACTTGGTTATAACAACTTTCCAGTTTCTAGCCACTTGTAATTTGGCTGTGGTGACTTTGTCTCTACTGATTTCCTGATCATCTCTTAATTCGGGCTTCTTTGCTTCGGCCTTATATTTTTTACTGACTTTTGGACTAGGAGCGGCAGCGATCATCTCCGCAGCCATCATTGGTGATTGCCGAGGAGCACTTTGAAGCCTTAGTAGCTGAATTTCTCGAATTTTCTATCCCAGGGGACCCATATTCTAGGGACCTATAATGAACCTTATGTAAAGTTGGTTGGACTTATAGTGAAGAAAAACCGTGTAACTGCAAAAAAACGGCTGTAGAAAAATATATTCATTCTCCCTTACCAATCAGTTCTGCTTCCAGCGTTTCGATGGTAGGTAGACTACTGGTTAGCTCAAGGGGCAAAGCATGTGTGAGTTGATACTCAGAGACTCCAATCGCCTTATCCATGCCTCTTAATGCATATTCTGCGATAAGTGTATTGCGATCCTGGCAAAGAATAAGGCCAATGGTCGGTCCATCTGCAGAATGACGTAGGGTGTCATCGACAGCGTTGAGATAGAAGTTTAATTTTCCTGCATATTCCGGCTTGAAGACGCCGCGTTTTAGCTCGATCACCACAAAACAACGTAGTTTTAAGTGATAAAACAATAGATCCAAATAAAACTCTTCGGAACCTACAACTAGACGTACTTGACGACCTACGAAGGCGAATCCCATACCTAACTCTAGTAGAAAATGCTCCAAATGGCGCACAAGACCTACTTCTAACTCCCTTTCCCGGAAGTCCTTGTCTAGAGTCAGAAAATCGAAAACATAAGGGTCTTTAAGAGCTTGCTGGGCGAGATCACTCTGTTGTGGTGGCAATGTACTGGAAAAATTGGTAATGGCCTGTCCCTGGCGTTCGTGAAGACGAGATTTAATCTGAATATTCAGCATATTGCGGCTCAAGCCATGAATCATGGTCTGAAGAGCGTACCAACGACGCTGTTCACGATCCTTCAGCTTTTGCATGAGTAAGAGGTTGTGGCCCCACGGCAAATGCAGAACCAAAGCCTCCAATGGCGAGTTCGGGGTAGCTGATAATTCTGCAACAGGCTGTTGCAAAATTGGAGGTGACCCATATTCTTCAGCGAATGCAACCATGGCAGCAAGGTTTCGTTCACCGAAACCCTTTACCTCGGGCATTTCGTTCTTTAGGTCGCGAGCGAGCTTAGGAATTACGCCAGATCCCCAAGGTTTGCTTTGCTGAATCTCTAGGATGCGCCAGCCCAGACTCCAGTAAAGAAGGATTAGTTCACGATGCAGAACAGAAGAAGCACGAAGCTGTGCTTGCTGAATTTCAGTTCGGATTTCAACTACAAATTCCCGGTATGTGCTCAGCTCATTCACGTGTCCTCCTTCGGTGGGACACGTTCACCATCAGTGGTTGCACCAGCAAAAGTGCCTCAATGCGCCTAAGTCTCTCGGACCGTATTTCGATATCCATACATGGCCTTTAGCGTGGCGTGAATGGATCGGGCAAGCATTTCGTTTATTGCTGCTCATAGAGTATAGCCAACTTCACACAAATAATCGTCGGACTCTAGAATGAAAAGTGCTAAGAAACTCAGCCCTCCATCTGGATTTCTAAGATAAAATTCGAATAAGCCTAAATTTTTAAACGAGGATAATATTAAATGAAAACCAAAACCATTCATATAGTCATTGGAACTGTTTTTCTGGTTTTGTCGCATTAACTGACGGATTATTCGCGGTAAGGCCATCTATGCGCCAATAAATTCACACTGCGAGAAACTAAGTCACTTTGAGAAATTTTTGTTAGTTTTGTAGCATACATTACGAGTCGTCGAGCGGCATTTGATGTAGGTTGCAGTATGCTCGACTTCAAGCGTAGACGATTCCCTAAAGACATCATTTTAACCTGCGTACGTTGGTATATATCGTACTCC
>JBNKEI010000101.1:0-30589 GCA_050288705.1 Myxococcales bacterium | reverse complement strand
CTCTCCCTTTGGGAGAGAGTTAGAGTGAGGGCACTCTAGACTCGCAAACCCTCACCATAACCCTCTCCCAGAGGGAGAGGGAATGTTTGCAAGCTCCCATCTTTCTCGGGGGAGACGAGTCGCTGAATAGTTACAATTTTTATATACCCATCACTATTATTTATAAATTCCATCTTCGCAAGACTGCTGTAACTGAATAGCCACAAATACTTTTTTACTGTTCTAATTCCTTAGCCTTCTGACCCTCCCGAATCCACCTGTATGGATTCATAATTTTATGTTCTTTGAATTAACAATTCCTCGATTAAAAAAAATTTTCCCCAACTTGTCAAACGTCTCCGTCGAATCAGTTGTATAAAATTCAATTGTATTATTTTTGGAGCAACGTGAATCCATTTTAGGATGCCTTCGCAAGTAGTCTCTTAAGCTTTTTGCGACAATCAAATCCTGCGATACGACAGTTACTCCTGCTGGAATAAATTTTCTAATTACCGGCATAAGTAGAGGATAATGAGTACACCCCAGAACCAAGGTATCTATCGCCGAATCTTTAACAAATAAATTTTCAAGATTCTTTTTAACAAAATAATCGGCGCCTACATTATCAATTTCATTATTCTCCACTAGCGGCACCCACATAGGACAAGCTTCTTGATAAACTTTAATTTCTGGAGAAAATTTGCGTATTTCAATTAAGTAGCTTTCGGAGTTAATGGTTCCAATTGTTCCCACTATGCCAATTCGTTTTGCTCTAGAAAGCTTGCCTAAAATTTCCACTGTCGGACGAATTACGCCAAGCACTCTTTTGGTACAGTCGATCTTGGGAAGATCTATTTGCTGAATAGATCGCAAAGCCTTCGCAGACGCAGTATTGCATGCTACAATTATCAAATTGCAGCCCATTGAAAACAGCGCTTTAATTGATTGCAGCGAATAATTATAGACGGTTTCAAACGACCTATTGCCATAGGGATTACGAGCATTGTCGCCCAAATAAACAAAATCATAGCCAGGAATTTCTTTTACAAATTCCTTTAGAACAGTCAATCCACCATAGCCGGAATCGAATACACCTATAGGACTGTAATTGTTATTCATAGAACTTGGCCAAAGCCCAACCTCACCAGACACTCGCCATATTTTTTTGGGAAGCTAGCCAGAAGCTTATGCAAGCTCAATCAACCTCTCCTTCCATTCCAGCTTCTTGATAAGCATAGTATCTAGAAACCACTTTACGCACATAATCTTGCGTTTCTGCATAAGGAGGTATCCCTCGGTACTTACGAACAGCTCCCGGTCCCGCATTGTAACCTGCGATTATACGCACCATATCACCATTAAAAATATTGGCGAGTTCGCGAATGTAACGCACTCCACCAGTAATATTCTGTTCAGGATCGAACGGATCAGAAACCGCCATTGCCGCAGCAGTTTTGGGCATAAGTTGCATCAACCCTTGAGCCCCTACGGACGAAACCGCCTTGGGATTGAAGTTTGATTCAGTGGAGATTACTGCGTAGGCCAAGGCTTCTGGCACGCTATAACGATTACATGCGTTTCTTATATATTTCGCATATTCACGCTGCGATGGCATTCTCACGCCATTTACTTTTCTAACACTTGCTCTTCTTGTATTTTTCGCGTATTTTTTTGCTTTTCTTCCTAATTTATTTTTGTTTTCCGCGTACGCAAGATTTATAACTACGGCAACATCATCATAAAGTGCTTCCGGTATTTCCTCATTAAGTTCAACCTTAGAAAGCGTGTTTACAAGAGCGGGATTCTCTACATTAAAAACACTGCTTGATTTCGCGATATCTTGAATTCGCCGGGCATCTTTTCCCGAGCCTATGGCTATCACCCTTGGGGCAAGATCGCTTTCTCTATTATACTTAAGAGCTACCACAAGGTTTTGCTTGTCAGAGACAATCACATCAGCATCGGCAACTCTTTCAATAGCTTTTCTTTTTCGCTCTGCGTAAACCACATGTAGTATTTCGGCAACTTTTTCATACAGACTTTCTGGAATCTCGTCTCCCGCTTTAAGACCATAGAGTGCTGTCACCAATTGATTATCATCTAGGCTAAAAACATCATTCTCACTGGCAATTTTTTGGATTTGCTGACCATCCCTGCCGAAACCTTTTGCTATCATTCGCGGAGCATTGTCATATTTCTGGTCGTATTTAAGAGCAACCACTCGTGATTCTTCATTGCATACAATTACGTCAGCGGTAGCAATCTGCTCTTCTTGGCTGTTTGCAAAACCGTTAACAAAACCGGTATTTTCAGCACCGGAACCAGCGTTGCGGGTGGATGAATCTATGGAAGCTATCCCAGACTGAACAGCAACTGCAAGTACACATACTGTTGCTGCGACCAGCCTTTTCGCCCTTCCCCATGCACACAGAATCCAGATGGACCCGCTTGCCCATGCCAGCCAATGCCTGGAAGGCCGCTTGAGAAGTCTGTATCCAACCTCCCTCATGACTATAAGAACCTCCACGATGAGTTATCTGACAAAGTAGGACCAAGTTGCTACCTTTTTTTTCACCTTTTGGGTTCTCTCGCTTGACGCGCTCGATTTTTGGAAGCAGGTTGGCGACAAAATGGACATCCTCACCAATGTAAGTCATTGTAGACAAAATCAAGTCTGTTCAGGAAGTTTCAGGGAGTAGTTCCAAGTTGACACTAGTTTAAGGTTGGCTAATATCAAGTCGCATCAGGCTGGGGTGGATCATGCAAATGAGCGCACTTGGTAAATGGCTAATATTGGCCGGAACAGTACTGATTGCAGCCGGGTTGCTAGTCTGGTTTTTTGGCAAATGGATACGTTTGGGGCATTTGCCTTTTGACTTCAGCTTTCAACGTGGACGCTTCTCATTTTATTTTCCTCTAGGCACCACTCTACTGCTAAGTATTATTCTTTCATTGCTTTTGAATATTATTTTGCGAATAAAACGATGAGATAATTACCGAAATCGATTGATTTCGTCCCGCTGCCAAACAGCTGCCTTTCGAGCATCTTGCGCAAAATTCTCGCCGTTACCAGCGTGTATAATTGCGCGAGATGAATTGATAATCATGCCTCCCCCCTGTGAATCTTTGCCGCTAGTAACGGTAGCTTCTACATTACCGCCCTGCGCTCCAATACCAGGCACCAATAACGGCATGTCTCCGATCAGCGCACGAATTTCTCCCAACTCTTTTGGATAAGTTGCCCCTACCACAAGCAACAGGTTGCTATGTAAATTCCACTCATTAGCAGCTTTCATCGCCACAATTTGGTATAGCTTTTTTCCATTTGACTCTAAATCTTGTAAATCTAAGGCACCAGGATTCGATGTGCGACAAAGAACTATTACACCCTTGTCCTTGTATGCCAAAAATGGCCCTAAAGTGTCGCCTCCCATATAAGGGTTAACCGTAACCGCATCTGCCTGATATCGGTCGAAAGCTTCCCGAGCATACATCGATGCGGTCGTGCCAATATCATTTCGTTTGGCATCCAAAATAACGGGGATTTCGGGGTATGAAGCATGAATATACTGAATGGTTTTTTCTAATTCATACTCCGCTCCTATGGCAGCATAATAGGCAATTTGTGGCTTAAAAGCGCATACTAAATCGGCAGTAGCATCTACAATTGCTTGATTAAAATCGAACAATGGCGTTTTTCTTTGCCGCAAATGCGACGGAATCTTATTCAAGTCAGGGTCAAGCCCTACACAAAGCATAGAATTGTTATTTTTCCAATTCGCTTTCACTGCCTCAATAAAATTCATAGGTTTCTCCGTAGCATTGGCTTTTTTCACTGTTCAGTAGGCGAAACTGAACTAGGGCAAATCTCTCCCGTGGTCAAGCGCCAAGAAGAAAAAATTGCCAGAGAAACTTTTTGCAGGAAACTAGATCTACTTGCTGAAGCGCATCTGTCTACTTGCTGAAGTTCTGCAAGACACGCAGTAAACGTGCTAAATTGTCAGAAATGTTATAAACCAATGCGGCCACTCACTCAAACCAAGGCCCGGAATCATTGGATTTCTCCAACAATCCCGGGCCTTTAACCCTATCGGGGAGACAGGATTTGAACCTGCGACCCCTTGGACCCGAACCAAGTGCTCTACCAGGCTGAGCCACTCCCCGACACGACTGTATTCAATGCTACGATTTTCAAAGGAACTTTGCCTCTCTTGAGCGTTGGTGTCAACACCTTGCTTTCTTTTACTGTTCCTCTAGAGTCGAAAGGCCCAGGTGCAGTAAGTTTAGAAACTCAAGCTTTGGTTCTTTCCTCCACCTTTGGACTGAATAAAGGGAGAATATCCGATGCCTTTACGAGTCGCCTGTGCGATTCTATTTTTACTTGCCGCCCCTCCTGTTCTCGCCGATCCCTCTACCAATGCTCCAGCCGCAAGTCTGCCCGGTTTCCAGCAAATACTAGATAAAGTTATTTCCAATAGAACTTTGGCGCGAGCCCGACTGGCAGTACAGGTCATCGATGCGCAAACCGGCAAGTCTCTCTATTCCCGCAACCCGGACGCACTTTTGAATCCCGCCTCCAATGTTAAGCTTTTTACCTCCGCAGCAGCGCTTGTTCGGTTAGGACACGAATGGCGATTTGATACTGAGTTTCTGATGGACGCCCAACCATCAACGGTGGTCAGAACAGGTAAAGCAAAAGGAAATCTATACGTTCGAGGGAAAGGCGATCCCTCAATTACCACCGATAGGCTTTGGTTAATAGTAAATGACATGTGGTATAAAGGATTGCGGTCAATCACTGGAAATATTGTGTTGGATGATTCTTATTTTGATAGTGAGTCGGTGGGGCCGGGCTTTGATCAAGAGCACTCGGATCGACCATATATGGCTCCCGCCGGAGCCCTTTCTCTGAATTACAATACAGTGGGCATACATGTGTACCCTGGCAACAAATCGGGCGCTCCTGCCAAAATTCGATTGGACCCCGGCTGCAAATTCTTTACAGTCCGAAATCGCGTTAAAACTTCTTCGCACAAAAACCTGCGACATATAATCATTTCTACCGAACCATGGAAAGGCAAGCAGAGAATTGTTGTGTCAGGAACAATTCCTCTTCATCAACCTCCCGCTTCATTCTGGAGAAAAATTGATTATCCCACTTGGTATTTTGGCAATACCTTTCTGCATATGCTCAAAAAACGCGGCATTAATGTCAAAGGCAAAATAGTACGCGGCAAAACGCCGTTTCAGGCATCCCTGTTTCACTATTACCAAAGCGATACATTAGACATCATACTTAAGAGAGTTAATAAGCTTTCTTCCAATTTCGCTGCCGAACAGCTTATAAAAACAATGGGGGCTCAAAGAACCAACGCTGCCGGTTCCTGGGAAGCAGGCATTCGCGCAGTGGAAGATTTTCTTGCAACCGAAGTGGGCATACCAGGTGGAACGTTTATAATGAAAAACGGTTCTGGTTTAAATGATACAAATCGGTTTTCTGCTTCCCAAATATGTAAATTACTTCATTACATGTGGAACCAATTCTCTTATGCCCCCGAATTTGTTAGCTCACTTGGAATTGCAGGTGTCGATGGTACTCTGCATTCACGAATGGAAGGGAGTCCGGCCCAACGTCGGCTTCGTGCCAAAACCGGAACTTTAGGAAACGTGTCGGCTCTAGCCGGGTACGTGCAAACGCTTCAGGGGCGTACTTTGGCATTTGCGGTTATGGCTAATGATTTTCCCGGACGAGCACGTCCAGTAGCGCGCGTATTCGATTCTTTGGGAATTGCGCTAGCCTCATTTGGACAAAAAAAAGTTCCCGATAATCTTGCCGCAACCCCTCAAGAAAAGCCAATCGATGTGGAACAAAGCGCGAAAAAACTTCAGGCGCGAATAAGGCTGTACGCTTCATTGGCAAACAAAGCCGATCCCAGGAATACTGCTTTTTTCAGAACTATATTACATACCGAAAAAGATTTGGCCTTAAGAGCAATTGTCGCTGAAGCCCTTTACCGATTACATCCCGATGACCAGGAAGCTCAGGATGAATTTTTGGACCATTTAGAGATCAATCCCCTTGCATTTGGACAATTACGTATTGCCGCTCGCACTCACGATTTTGAGACTCCAGTTTTGCCTTCTCTTTTGCAAATCGCCGGCGAAGGAAACAAGGAAGCTTTAAGAAGGCTGTTAAAGATTGCTAGTTGGGCTATAGAAGACGATTCCCTTGCCCAGGAGATTATCAAGCCTTTTGATGAAGTCGCCCGCAATACTCCCAACGAACTCATTCTCGCATTTCAAACAGTGCGTAAGGAAACAGAAAAAGCTGCCTTGGATTTTTTGGCAAAAGCTATTATCCAATCTGCCCAATCACAAGAACATCCCTTCACTAATGCCTTGCAGAAATCTCAGAAATCTCTAAATAAAAAGCTCGCCACTTATGCAAAAAAGTTGGATGAACGGCTTTCCATTCGCATGGCTTCAGAAAAAATTCCTCGTAATAATACAAAACGCTAACCGACCAATGAACAACTGTTTAAGAACCAGCGCATGGCAAGATATGGGAAATCTTGTGGGAATTTTCTTGAAGAAACTGTTCAATCTCGGGGTCATTACGAAGGTCGGCTAGGTCAGGGTCTCTTTCGATTTTTTCACAATCAGCAAAACCGGCCTCGAAAGCTTTCATAAGCCACTTTCCTGCCTTCTCTCGTTCTTGCGCTTTTGCAAAAGCACATGCGGTTTTGAAGGCATGCTCGGGCAATCCAGACGATTCAAAAGCAGTTTGGAAACGCTGCGCAGCTTGTGAAAACAGCTTGCAAGTCATGTCAATATGCGCTTGGGCTGCTTCTCCCCACCATTTCCGAGACCAAGCAAACTGATTGGCAATTTGTCTAGCTTCCTCAAAACGACCTTCGTGCGAAAGAAGCCGAATACCTAGAGCAGCACTCGTGTCCGAAGGTTCTACCTCTAAAGCCTGTAGCGCGTAAGAAGTTGCATTGCTTTCTTGCTGAGAAGCTTCCAATACCATTGCCCAAGTAAGCGCTCGCGCTGCCAATGGCGGTTCGCTGCGCTCTAATTGCCGAGTGGCATCACGAATATTAGATCGGGACAAAGCTATCCAAGCTAGCAAGTCCCGGGCCCGGTTGCGATACCGCGATTCAATAGCGTTTGCTAATACCACTCGCGCCCATCGCTCTGCCTCCCAGTCGTCTCCTTGGGATAGTTCCTCCCACCCGTCTGCAAGAACTCTTTCCATTTCTTCATGGTGCTCATCTAGCGGATTGGCAGCCCCTAGCTCATTCCAACTTTTAAAATTTCGAATCGCCAGCAAACCAAATAGCACCGAAACCACCACCCAACCGTATAATGCTGCCCCAACCACTGCAAAAACTGCAATTATTCCGCTAATCAGCATGCCAAGACGTTCTCTTTGGGTACCCAACAGCCCAAATAAAACTTTTCCACCATCCAGGGGTAGAGTTGGAATAAGGTTGATTAGCGCCCATAAAACACTACCCACCCCAAAACTTCCCAAAACTTCTGACCAAAAAGTAGAGTACCCCTCTGCCAAAAAGCCTGGCGCTAATGCAATGCCGCCCGCCAAGAATCCTGCCAATGGTCCACCGAGCGACATTAATACATCCCGTCTATCGGAGAGTCGTTTTTCCGCGAAAGTAACCCCGCCAAAGGCATGCAATCGAATAGATGCCTTGGAGCCAAAAGCCACTGCCGCCAGTGCGTGACCAAGCTCATGGGTCAATACCGCAAAAAACACGATCATGAACCAAGAAATTGCCACTGAGGTGGAAGGAGCCTGAAAACCAAATAGCGCCGCTAAAAACCAAAACCAAGGCTCAATGGTTACTGCAACCGGCCCCATTCGGAAACGAAACTCGTACGAATGACTAAACATGCATTTTATACGCCCGCAAGGGCTCCTCAGGAGTTAAAACAAAGCAGTTAGCATACGCACCCAGCAGTTGATGACGCTTCGCAGAATAAGCATGCACATTCTTGTCTTTGCATCGCCACAGTTGCAACAATTTACACTCCAAAAGCGCCGCTCTCAATCGAACTGTTTTTTGAACCCATTACTCGTACCTAATCGCCCAAAACTCCATTCACCGGATGGCTTTGAAAGTTATTCTTAATGTTTTCTCTTCTCTCCCGGCGTTCTTGGTCTTCCTTGCACTCGATACATTGAGTAGCTACTGGACGAGCCATCAGGCGCTTTTCCTCAATCGGCTGGCCACATTCTTCGCAAATCCCAAATGAACCTTCTTCTATGCGCTCTAATGCTTGCTGAATTTTTCCAATCAGCTTGCGATCACGGTCACGCAGGCGTAGGTCAAAACTATTTCCTGATTCCGTAGATGCTCGATCATTAGGATCAGCGCTCGGGCCAGTTGCGCCCTCTAACCGCACAATCGTTCCTTCGTTGTGCTCTAGGAGCATCGCTAACTGCTGAGAGAGCATGGAATGAAACCGCTTCAGTCTAAGCTTGTTCATTATTTGCCAAGCTCCTTTGAGAAACTGAAATGGAAATCAAATGCTAGCAAAAGCTGAATCTATCTCCAACAAAAAATTCTATTTGCGAAAAGAGAGAGGTCCTCTCTTCACAGCCCCCTTCAGATTGCGTATGTTGGCGAAATATGCGCCCGTCTTCTTTTATTTCTGCTTATCGGTTTCTGATAGGGTCTCTTTTGTCTGGCCTTTCGCTTTTCCCTGTTTTCTGTTGGGCGGAATCGCCGACTCTGCGCCAAGTCACTTCCGTGCAAGCAGCAGGCATGGGGGGAGCCACTCGTGGATTTGCAGAAGGCATCGATGCAGTCTTAGTAAACCCCGCTGCGATCGCAGCAAGCCCGCGATTTTCACTTTCCGCAGAATATGTAGTCGAACGAAATTACAACCGGTCCCTTCTTTCTGGTTGCGCGGTTGATAGCCGTATTAACGCGGAAGACAATTTCAATCTGTCTGGTGGACTTTTTTACAGTTATTACCAATCCGGTTCCGGGAACCAGGCTCAGAAGGGGTCTTTATTAGGTGTTGCGCTTTCCTCACCTCTATATCCCCACCTAATTTTTGCAGGAATCACTGCAAAATACTTCAATTTATCTGGAGCAACCAAAAGCTCAGCCGTCACCGCTGATGCAGCAATTATGATTCGACCTTTATCCCCCATAGGGATTAGCGCAATTGGATATAATTTAATAGATATTAAAAATCCAGAAGCTCAGCGCTCCTGGGGATTTGGACTAGCCCTTGGAGAAAAAGGCAGCTTTCATATAGATATTGATCTTCATTTGGAAAAAAGTTCTCAGGACAAATACGTAATGGGCTATGAAGCTGGAGCTGAATATTCTATTAAAGATTTTTTTATTCCGCGCATTGGATATTGTGATGATCGCTTGCAAAAAAATCGTTTAATCAGCGGAGGATTCTCTCTTGTATATTCTGGCTTAGCTTTCGACCTTTCTTACCAACAAGCGCTGCAAGGCGCTGCTCGCCGCTTTGGTTTCGCCTTGCGTATAGTTGACTGGGCAATGTGAGTGAAGGTATTTTGTTAGTTTAGGTCAATATTCATAGCTGCCAGTTGCCTTTATTATGGAAGTAGGATTTTATCTTAGTGATGTGGTCCACCAACCTGGTCATCGCTATTTTTTTGTCCGGCCTTTTAGGGTTGGAGAGAAGAGCATTTCTCCAGGCGATGATTTCACGTCCCTTGGTTACCGGCCCCCTTTTAGGCTTGATTCTAGGCAATCCACTTATAGGGCTGACAGCAGGAGCAATGCTGGAGCTCTATTTTATGGGAGGAGTGAGTCTGGGCTCAGCTATTCCTGACAATGAGCAAATATGTACTGTTCTAACCGCCACCTGCGCCAGTTTTCTAGCCAACACTACTCGCCTTCCCCCTGACGCCATATTGGCCGCTTCGCTACTGGCGGGTTTTCCGGCAGCGAAATTGGGAAAAATGTCTGATCGGCTTTCGGAACGTCTCAATGAATGGGTTTTGCAGAAGGGCTGTTGTCAGCCAGACCTTGGCCTTCGTCTTCGGCGAAACCTATACGGAGTATGGCTGCCTTTTTCTGCCGCCGCTGTCGCCTGTTTACTAGGCGCCTTGCTAGGAACATATCTTCTTCCCTTAGCATTGGAAAATGCAGATTCTAAAATTGTTGAGTCTTTGCAACTTAGTTTGTTGGCTTTGCTGGTTTTAGCAACTGCGGTTGCAGTGAAAGCAGTACGTACAGAAAATGCTTTAGCGTATGCCTGCATCACTGCGATTATTGTTTGGAGTACGCTTGCCCTGGGGCTACTATGATGTACGCTATGCCTTCCCAGAAAGATACATCCTGGCGAGAAACTATTCCTCGCGTTGGTACAGGAACAGCATGGTGGGTTTTTCTGCGTTCTTTTTTTCTCTTAGCAGCTTTGCATCCGCGAGGCATGCAAAGTTACGGATTTGCTTTTGCGCTCTACCCCGCTTTGAGAAAACTCTATCGCAGCGACCAAGATCTTTCTCAGGCGGTTGAACGTCATCTCTGCTGCTTTAACTCTCATCCCTATTTTTCTTCGGCCATCGTAGGAGGAGCGCTTCATCACGAAGAAAAAGTGGCCCGAGGAGAAGAACCTGCCGATTGCGTTAACTCTTTCAAATTTTCGCTTATGGGGCCTTTAGCGGCGGTAGGTGATGGCTTTTTCTGGTTATCGCTGCGACCAGCATGTGGAGTAGCGGGAACTGTTTTGGCCCTTTTTCTAGCTTCTAAACTTCAACCGGTAGCGGCTGCACTGATCAGCATTGTGTTTTTTTTGGTATCTTACAATTTAGTTCACGTGATGATGCGCATTCGGTTTTTTTGGCTTTCCTACCGACTAGGCGATAACGTGGTGCCAATTATTGCGGCATCACGATTACCTAGCATGGGAAAGCTTTTGCGAATTGTAGCAGCACTAATCTGCGGAGCAGCAGCCGGGTTTTCCTTAAGTGAGCTTCAGAAAAGTTTCCAGTCTTCTTTTTGGACTGCTGCAGGAGGCGGTGCTTTCTTTTTAGTGTGTTACGCGTTATTGGCTAAGGGGGTATCCCCTTACCTGTTGGCTTACGTCTCTACAACAGCGATCGTCTTGTTAGGATTGATTTTCTGATAAACACACATGGAGTGAAAAGCGGTTCATTTCATGCCTACGACTGAAGGTCGTAAACGAGAGATAAAGTGACTTCAATAGCTACTGCCAAAGCAGTGTACACCATAGTAAACGCTCTGGGCCTACATGCTCGCGCGGCTGCGCAGTTAGTCAGGCTAGCCAATCGTTTTCGCGCTGACGTCTTTATTGTAAAAGAAGATCAAGAAGTAAACGGAAAGAGCATCATGGGGGTTTTGATGTTGGCTGCAACTCAGGGAACAAATATAGCTATTCGTACCGAGGGCGAAGACGCTGAACTTGCCTTGAAAGCCATCGGAGAGTTAGTGGAAAGCGGATTTGGGGAGGGAAGCTAATTAGTCGTGAACTCAGTCGACCGAAATAATTCTTCTATTGCTATCATTCAAGGCATTGGGGCTTCTCCAGGATTTACGCTGGGCATAGCCCATGTTCTTGACCATTCGCGCCTGTCTTTTCCCCGATATCGCCTTCCTAACCACGAGGAAATGGTTAGAGAGCAGATGCGGCTAAAGACCGCCATTGAGTTAAGCGATCATCAGTTACAAGAAGTAAAAGCTAAGGTTGCTCGGACTGAAGGAGGAGAACACGCTCTTATTTTAGACGCCCATCGCCTTATGCTCAAAGACCCGATGTTTGCCGAGGAAGCGCGACGACTTATTCTTGAGCAGCATATCAATGCGGAATGGGCGGTAAAACAGACTGTAAGAAAGCTAAAAGCGGCTTTCGAAGACATCGAGGATGACTACTTTCGCGAACGACGAGCGGACATTGAATTTGTAGGCGATCGGGTCGTACGCAATCTTCTGGGCCAGGTAGTCGACCTTGATCCGGAAAATGGAGACAACATTCCGCAGGGATGCATTCTTGTAGCCCACGATCTATCTCCGGCCGATGCGAGCGTCTTGCTGCGCCGAGGGCAAGTTGCTGGTTTTGTCACCGATCAAGGAGGCCAAACTTCCCATGTATCAATTGTGGCCCGCGCACGGGGAATACCGGGGGTAGTTGGTGCTAACAAGGCCAGGGATACTATTCAAAATGGAGATTTGGTAGCTGTTGATGGTCACGTGGGAACGGTGATTGTTAACCCGACCACCGCGCAAATCGAGGAATATCGCCAAGCTATTGAACGGGCAATGGTAACTGAACAAGCGATGTTACAAACTCGCGATTTGCCTGCGATAACCACTGACAACCAAAGAATGATGCTGCTTGGCAATCTGGAGTTTCCTCAGGAAGAAATCACTTCCCTATTTACCCACGGAGCAGAGGGAATTGGTCTTTATCGCACTGAGTTTCTTTTTCTGGAAAGGGAATCTCCCCCCACCGAAGAAGACCACTACCTCGCTTATAGAGCGGTATTGGAAGCAATGGGACAGCGGCCAGTAACCATTCGCACGGTTGATTTAGGGGCGGAAAAGGTTCCTCGAGGACCAGGAGCAAAAAAGATAGAAAAGGAACCAAATCCTGCTCTAGGTTTACGGGCGATACGTTTTTGCCTTAAACATCGAGATGTATTTATGGCGCAGTTGCGCGGGATTATCCGGGCCAGCATTTACGGGAACTTGCGAGTAATGTTTCCCATGATTTGCGATTTATCCGAACTTCGAGAAGTAAAGGGACTGTTCGAGCAAGCTAAGGAAGAATTGTCTCGGGCTGGAATACCTTTTGCGGCCAAAATTCCTCTAGGAATAATGATCGAGACCCCTGCTGCTACCCTTGCCGCGGATCAACTTGCTGTTGAGTCGGATTTCTTTTCTCTTGGAACTAATGATCTCATTCAATATTCTATGGCAGTAGATAGACAAAATAATGATGTTGCCTATCTATATCATCCTTTACATATTTCTATTCTTCGCCAGATAAAGAAAACTGTTCAGGCCGCGCACCAGGCAGGAATCAAAATCTCGATGTGCGGTGAAATGGCTGGCGATCCCATGTTTTCGATTGTTCTCTTGGGGTTGGGATTAGATGAACTTTCTATGGTTCCTTTACAAATACCGCCGGTGAAGAAAATACTGCGCAGTATTTCCGCCGTGGAAAGTCGTTTATTTGTCGACAAGCTATTTGAATTGGGAAGCGCCACTGATATCGAACGTTATGTACGCTCGGAAATGCTTTCTCGATTTGGCGATCTTATATCGTAGGAGTAGACGCCAGTAGTGCGCACTGCTTTCTAGAAAATAGGCCGGGCTAGGGCGTGTCCCTATATCCGGCACCACGCCCTCCGTCATCCCGCGAAAGCGGGAATCCAGGGTGCACCACAGTCGAACGACCAGCTTGAATTCCAATCTGACCTTTAGATGACAGCAATTGATCGTGAAAAGCAGCTAAAAAAGTGGCGTCGTGCGTGGAAGATGGGTCTCATCGAAAAAACGAACCCTGGATGGGCTGACCTTTGGCCCCAAATCATCGATTAACAAAGTCGTGCCCACTGGATTCCCGCTTTCGCGGGAATGACGGAGCGGCGATGTTCGGATATAGGGACATGCCCTAGTCCTTTCATTGCTTTCTAAACAACTTTATATTTTGGTGCATTATTTCTGAGCTGTGTCGAAATATGGACATCCTCACCGCCCTGAAGGACGGGGTTTGCCAAGCATCTGGATCAATTTTGGAGGTAAATAGCGATGATTCAATCGCTTCGCATTGAAGACTTTACAGTTTTCTCCAATAGCCAGCTCGACTTTGAACGAAACCTCAACATTTTTGTCGGCGAAAATGGGACCGGGAAATCGCACCTTCTCAAGCTTGCTTATTCATTGCTGGCAGTCAGCTCCCAAGGAGAGCGCATGTCCGGCATTCAGAATGATTACGCTCTCAACGTGCCTTTTTCTTGAAGGCAATATTCCAAACCCCGTCAAAACGCTTCCTGAGTAGAGGCTCGGGGACGTGAGGCGTAAAAGGTGCGTACCTTTTCACCGCTTCGTATATCTGCTCTTTGTCCTTGCCCTTGATCTCTTTCAGCAGCAGCACGGCATCCTGGATGTCTTGGTCATGACGCGAGGCATGAACCTTGTGCGCCAGCAATTCCTCCCAGGTAGCGGCTTTCAGCAGCAGACACGGGTGCTGGGAGACAATCACATTGGATTTGGTCTTGAGACCAAAAAAATTGACACTGTCATTGAGCCACAGCGATTTTTCATCAGCAGCCAAGCCCATTTCTTCACCGACTTGTTTAGCGCTTTGGTTAAGGTGTGGATGCTGATTTGTTTTTCGGTGCTGGAGTACTGGTACATGAAAGACCTCATACAAAAAACATGAAGTCGCGAGGCGCAAAAATATTGCGCTTGCTGAAAGTGGGCGACACCAAGTCCCTCTCATAGAACTCCCGATATTCTTCGGGGATAACAGAAAACTCTTTTTGTACCGCCGGTACCCGCTGACACCAGCCTGGAGCGCATGTGGGATTAGACTTGGGCGGTTCCGACCAGACTTCGACCATGCGCTCCAGAAAGCACGCCTTTAGAGCATATTTTAGAGCATCTTTCTCGTGGGGGTCCGGAACTTGCGCCAAAGCCCATTCCTTGCGCCAGAAGAGCTGCACATCATCCATGAATGCCACGGTGTCTTGTCTAATTGCTGAATCGCACATACGATCCAAAACGCCATCGGGTGTCAGAACATCACACTTCGAGAACGCATCCACCTTCAGAGAGACGTTCAGACCCAGCTTGAGCGCCATGTTGACCAAGGCATCCACGCGAAACTCTCTGACTTTGCCTTTAAGCAATGCGCTTACCCGCGGCTGGGAAATGCCAAGGCGCTCGGCAGCTTCGGTTTGGGTCAAATGGTTTCGAACCAGAGTATCGCGCACCGCGCAAGCCAAGGTTGCCCTGATTTTCAGATTCTCCGCTTGGATGGCTTCGTCATCTGCGGTCTGCATTGCGGCACCTCCTACAAGTGTTCAATGCCAATAGCTATGGTAACAGGAATTTTATAAATTATATTTTTACTTTAATAATTAAAGAAATCTTGTTTTTTCGCTCTCCCCCCCTGGCACTGCGCCTAGACAGGGAGGTAAGCTTCGAGTATGGACCTTGCGAAATGGCTTTCCGATTTTCGTACTCTGCATCAAAAAGCACGTGCCAATCAGCTTTCCAAAGGGGAATGGGAAGTATATTTGGGAGCACGCACCGAATTAGCACGCGCCATGCTTTCGGTACAAAAAATCAGCTTGCAAAGCGGCCAGACTCCTCGTGAGGTATTGCGCGCTACCCGGGCTTTTCCTATTGAATTAGAAATCGATGGCCGAATGCGACCGCATATGACCATGAGCATATCTTCGGGGGGATTTGCCGCAATTGTGGCGGAACCCCCCAAAGACTTAATAAATTTCAGCCTTAAGCTTCCTGGAGAATCGGAACCAATTAAAGGGGAAGCCTCTTGCGTACAAACCAGTCCACACCCCGGCCGCTGTCATTGCTGTTTTCGATTTGAGACCATTGGCCGCGAGGACCGGGAACGTATTGAAATGTTGGTTTTTGATTTGGTTTTAGAACATATTCATACTTAGCAAGACAACTACAAGATTTTCAAAGCTTAGCTGTCAATCACCTCGGCATTCAATACTGTTGAGAGTAAGCAGAAATGGCTCTCGCCGCGTCGGCTGCATATTTCCCAACCGGACTAGTAGGCTCATTTTTCTTTTCTTCGCGAGAAGCCAACTCTTGTTCTCGCTCCTTTTCCTGAAGCTCTAGCAGCTCCATTCTTGCTTGTGACTCCATTTGCATGGCACGGGCGGCTACCGCTCGGTCTTGAGGCGAAGGATCGGCCGGCGCCAAAGCTGCCGTGCGTATCTTCTGGGCTTTGGCAATGGTCTCTTGCGGCGTGCCTCCAGAAGATGCATCTATGGAAACCTCACCGCCAACTGCGTAGTCTTTCCCGTCGGGCCCCTTTTGGGTAGAAAAAGAAGCCCCGCCCGTTAGTCCTGCTCCTGCAGCTTGATGTGCTGCTTCGTGAGTACGCACTTCGCGATCCCTGGCCTGCAACTCGCGCAACATTTCCTCTTCTTCGGGGCTTAGTTCTTGTACACCGGATGCAGCCTTAGTGTTAGAAAAGCCATCGCTAGAAGCTTGGTCAGTCAAATCCTGATTTGCTTGGGCAGTACGTGCTTGGTCGGAAATCGAAACGCGCACCGCCTCGTTTTCAGAAAAAGGATTACGATTTTCCGAGTAAGGAGACACCGCTTCCACGCGGGAAAGAGGAGCGGTTGATTGTCCGCTTTCACCTCTCCACCTTTCTACTGTATAAGCAGAACCTGGCATTCTACCGGTTTCTACTGGACCAAGCATTGCTAACCTTCTCCCTCCTAATGACTCGATTATACCTGCTCAAGAAGCAAATTGCTTACTAGCTCCACACCAAAGCCAGAACTTTAATCAGTGTCGCTACTTAAGGCACTGAGGTATATTGCCTAAAAATAGATACGCCGCCAGGAACATGGAGAAAGTATGGCAAGGATACTAGTAGTCGACGACGAGCAAAATTTGCGCAAGGTGTTGGCGGCAATGCTTAAACGTGATGGGTACGATGTCGCGGTAGCAGAAGACGGGGTGCAAGCTCTTGCGGAGATTAAAAAAAACGGCGCCGATGTGCTTATCACTGATCAAGTGATGCCACAAATGGGCGGTTTGGAGCTTTTGCGCGGCGTTCTGTCGGAAACACCTGAGCTACCCGTAATCATGATCACCGCTCACGGAACAGTAGATTCCGCAGTGGAAGCCATAAAACTTGGTGCTTTCGACTACATTACCAAGCCCTTTGAACATGAAGAGCTTAAAGCGGTTATAGCCAAAGCAGTAAAGACTCACGAATTAGCTAAGGCAGGGATTCCCGCGGGAGATGAAAAAGCACGCCAGGCCTTGGTTGGTGCTTCCCCCGCTATGCAAGACGTTTTCAAAATTTTAGAAAAAGTCGCCGATACTCCGTCGACGGTGCTGATTACCGGCGAATCAGGCACCGGCAAGGAGCTAGTAGCCGCCGCCTTACATTCCGGCTCCTCCCGCCGCAACAAGCCTTTTATCCGTATCAATTGCGCGGCCATTCCCAAAGATCTGATGGAAAGCGAACTATTTGGCTACGAAAGAGGCGCATTTACCGGGGCGGTAACTTCCAAACCAGGGCGTTTTGAACTGGCTGACACGGGTACATTGTTTTTAGATGAAATTGCGGAAATACCTGTGGAAATGCAAGTCAAATTACTGAGGGCTCTTCAGGAAAGTGAATTCGAGCGAGTGGGAGGTATCAAAACCATTCACGTAGATGTTCGCCTTGTCGCTGCTACTAATCGTGATTTAAAACGCGAAATATCCGAAGGCCGTTTTCGCGAAGATCTCTTTTATCGGCTCAATGTCGTCCCAGTTGCTCTGCCTCCTTTACGCGAGCGAGTAGATGACATCCCCATGCTCGTAGAACACTTTATTGAAAAGTACAACAAACGGCTAAATAAAAAGGTCCAAGGGTTAGAACCAGACGCACTGGAAATTCTTCAAGAATATTTCTGGCCAGGCAACATTCGCGAGCTAGAAAATATGATGGAACGAATGATTCTTTTCGCCGATGGCTCTATTATTCTGGCAAAGGATTTACCGGAGCCATTGAAAGAGACCGATACCATTAAAGCTCCGTTCTTTACTACCGCTTCTGCACAAGATGCCTCCATGAAAGACATTGTTAAACAAGCCGCTGCCGGATTGGAGCGAGACCTGATTGGTAAGGCGCTGGAAGAAACTAATGGTAATGTTACTCAGGCTGCAAAAAAACTGAAAATTAGTCGTAAGAGTCTACAAACTAAAATGAAAGAATTCGGCCTGCGCGACCCTGAGCCTTTAGCTGCTGCTCGGCCTACTAATGCATAAATATTAGTTCTTCACTTACGCGACCCGTTCAATCACCAAGACAATTCGCTGATAAAAATGTGAAAAAAAGGATTCGCCAAGTGAAAAATAATGTAAACCGTGGAAAAAAAATTGTTCTGGTAGCTATGGCCATGGCGACGTTATCTATCTGGGCTTGTTGGCCACTGCCAGCTAGGGGGGCAGAACTAACCAGGGTAGCTACTGCTTGGGAAAAAAATAACCCCTGTGACCTTGATATTTCTGTTGGCTATTCACGAACCCAACGCTTAGGCACTATTCTGCGTCAGCGGCATCAGGAAGGTCGTATTGCCGATGTAGTAGTGCTACGGTATTCCTCGATTATTGAGGAAATGCCCTTGCGTTTGGCGCTCGGAATTTTTCATGATTTAGAGTTACATTTAAGCACCTCGGTGCTATTCCGCCAAATTCAAGAGTGGGATTATTCCGCAAGACATACCGCTTCGGTGCAAGACAATATTTCTCCGGTAGATGCCCAAGGAAATTCCTTAGAGAATGCAGAACCTTTTTTTTCGGTTCCAGGTAAGTCCTATCGGCAGGGTTGGTCGAATATTACCCTCGGTCTTTCCTGGGCTTTATTTCAGGCGGAAAAAGACGATACCAAACCCCAATGGCTTCTTTCTTTGGATTACACTCTTCCTACTGCCTCCCTAAATGAACCCTGGCTTTCTACTTCCAAAGAAAATCCTGGCGCCATCGGCGATAAGGCCCACCGGCTAGTATTGGCCACTGCAATTTCCAAACAAATGGGAAAACTCGACCCTTATGTAAAATTTTCTTTCTCACTTCCCATAGCCGCGAAGAATTCCGCCAATTTGTGCACACGTCCAGGCGCAATGTGTATCAATAGCAAAGACTCAACCGGTGAATATGACCCTCCCTTGGTAGGAGGTTTTCTATTGGGCAGTGAATTCCATTCCTCGGCCCTTAATTCTGAATTTCTTATTGACCTTCAATTAGGCGCGTTTTACGTGGGAGAAGGTCGGACTTACAACGAATTCTCCGACGTGGTTGGCAAATTGCTCCAAACTGACGACTATATACACTTGGGAGCTTCAGGAGGTATTAAAATAAATATAACTGGTTATTTTCAATTCCAAGTCAACGCCAGTCTGTACCACGACACCGAACACTTTTTAACTGGCGAGCCTCTGCAAACCAGTGATGGGAAAAACAATCCTTCTTTTGATTACCGTTACGATACTCCCGGCCGCCGGTTCCGTATTAGCGAAGCAAGCATTTTCCAAGTAAATGCCATGGGAATTGCTCGTTTTTAATCCGGTAAGCAGGTAAAGGTTCAAGACTCCAGGGCAATCGAGTAGAAAATACCATGCCCCTCTTTCTCGACCGAAGAAGCTTGTAGCCATAAATTTATCTTTCACAACTTTCTATCAATTCATCGTTTATATTTGTATTAGCACGTTCCACCTTAGTAAATCCGAGAGCGTCCAATCTGCGTTTCACTGTTTGACGAGAAATTCCCAAGGAATCAGCTGCTTTTTGCACACTTTTTCCCATGCGCAAATAAGCTTTTGCAAAAATCTCATCCTCTAAATCTTGATGCGTTTTCCCCACCACCAGAACTTTTTCTAGGTCCATTAAATCAATTCCACTTTTGTAGCTTTCGAGGCTTTCAAAGGAAACGACTTGCTCGTCCATGGAATTGCTATTGCGCTTAAGCATACTTCTAAATACAATTTCTCCCAGCTCTCTTACATTTCCCGGCCAGTGGTAATCTTTCAGCTTTTTCATAGCCTCGTCGGTAAAGAATGGCTTGCTTTCTGGGGAAGGGGAATTCTTGGCAATAAAGTGGTCGACGAGAATAGGCAGGTCTTCTTTTCTTGCGCGTAAAGGCACGGTTTGCAGGGGAACTCCGCATAATCTCCAGTAGAGATCTTCTCGAAATTTTCCTTCGTTTACTAACACTTTTAAATCTTTATTGGTAGACACTATTACCCGCACGTCTACAACTGATGATTTATGAGACCCTATTCGCCGGACTTCGCCTGAATCAAGCACCCGCATAATCTTGGTTTGCGCGAAAGGAGGAAGCATATCTACTTGGTCTAAGAAAATAGTGCCTTTATTAGCCTGTTCAAACGCTCCATATCGGACTTCGGCAGCAGCAGCTTTTTCGTGCCCAAATAGCTCAATTTCCATGGACTCATAGGAAAGTGTCGCACAGTTTACAGTTACAAAACTTATTTTATTGCTCGCAGAATGAATTGCCTTAGCTACTAGTTTTTTTCCAGTGCCAATTTCACCGGCAATAGTTACTGACGATTTCGAAGGTGCAACTCGCTCTATGGTCTCAAAAAGTCGAAGCATTGTCGGGGAATTTCCCAACATTCCATAAAACCCGTTCTGAGCACTGTTCCTAAGAATCAGACTGGTATTTCCTATTCGTATTGGGCACCCCAGGGGAACCTCGCTAGTCCAAGTTCTTATACGGTCTAGGTAGGTTCCATTCTTTGACTGCTGGTCGGTAACTAGAAAAAAATCCCCTCGTTGCTGAATGGTTAGATGATGGGCGGAAACGAACTTGTCTTTTACCACAACATCGCAATCTTCCGAGGTTCCGATGGTCATTTGCGGCAGCTTGAATGATTGGATTCTTTCTTCATTCTGGCCAGAAATATATATTCTAATGTTACCGTGTGGTTCTTTGCTTTTAACCTCTTCTGGCTGGCCGGTGGTCTCATCAGCATTGTTAAAACCGGGAGAAACTAGGCTAAAAACTGCTCGCCATTGGCCTATCTTGATTTCACTGCCGTTATTAAGTTCCACCTGGTCAACCAGGCTTCCATTGACCAAAGTTCCCTTGCCTGACTTGTCTACTAATAGCCATTTTTCTTCAGTATTCTTGATTACAAATTGACTGCGCGACACGCTGAGGTCAGGGATCTGTATGCTGTTAAACGCTGCCCGTCCCACGTAAAATGGAGTGCAACTGATTATGGTGCGGGCTTGTTCTATATTGTCTCGGTAGATGTGTAGTTCTGCCATTTTAATCCCCGGTATTGAATTTCAGTTGTTTCGTGGTGCAGGTCGTCTTGATTGTTGACGAAGAATGCACGCATATTGCTTCCGAACATAATAAGGGCGCCGATTTCCAGTTCTGTTTCGGCAACTAGGCTTCCATTTACGTAAGTGCCCCTTCCCGATAAGTTGCGTAAAATCCATTTACCATTTTTGCACTTAATGGAGAATTGCTTTTTTGATGCGGTTTTCAAAACTGCAAGTCGCTAAGCTTTACATTAAATGCTCGAATAGCCTCTTTAAAAGAGAACCAATTGCCAATGAATTTTTATTCGCTTTGACTCCAGCTCCTGGTCTCATTGACTACGACCAAAGGGTGGCCGCAGTGTTCTTTACGCACAGTCTCCATCTCGCAATGGTTAGCCAAACAAACGCTCAATATCTGCAAAATCCACGAATCGACGCTTCAAGCAATTTCGAATTAGGGCACAAACTCCAGCAATCCAATCATCAGATCTTCCGCCAAGGTTTAGTAGCACTTGGTGATTTTCTTGCTTCCTGGTTAATGAAGAATGCATCGGATTTCTCTCGATCTAGCGAATAAGATCGTCTTGACCGATCCGACATTTCAAGATATCGGGAAACGAACGCCTAAAAGTAGTTTGAAAGACAAGTCTGTTATCTATTTGCTTTACTTTCGCAGGGTGTTCAAGGAAACATCCGATGGTAATCGGATGCCCAAATGTGCGCTCAAACCAGGAAGGTGGTTCGCGATAAATTTTCATTTCGAAATCAATTTTGAAGTCATCGGTCTTGCGCCATTCCTTGATAGGGCCTAGGAGGTACTCGATTCGTCTAACAAACTTGCTTTCCGTAAAATACCCATGGCGAACTTCAACTAGTGAAAGCTCTTGCCGGTAACTAAATTCAATCTTGTTTGTTCCTGCATGCAAAGCGATTGTCACCGATGCTCGGTAAATAGGAGGAACCTTGCCCTCCAATAAATACAAGCCATGTTCGTATTTAATCTTGTCCTGGCTATCGCGCATCCATGCTACTGGTGCTGGAACAGCCATCACTTCTTGTTTTTTCTTTCCCAATATTACCGAAACCTTGTTTTTTGACGGAACCATGAAATCAAAATCCACCTGCACGTCTCGTACGGCGTGTATGAGATAGACAGCCTTAACCAAACATGATTCCGAACCGCATATAAATGTTAGTTTTTCGGACTGGATCGTCAAACCAGGATCGAAGCCAGGAAATGCAATAGCCGACGAAGGTGATTTGGGATGCATTTTGGGTGCTCTTGCGTTAGCTTGAGCAACCTGAGAAAAAAAGCAAGATATCAATCCAGCAACGCAAAACCTCGCTATGCGCCTTGCTTTATCTTCGAGCAGCAACAAATCCATAATAATTCTCCAAAACGTCTTTGATGGCGATAGTTGCTTCACCGGGTGGAACTGCCCGGTGACCTTCTCCCCAAGTGAAAACTTTAAATTTTACACGATCGTTTGAATCAATGGAAATAGGAGAAGTAAGCACGATCCAATGATCAGGAGTTGTTGAATGTTGAAACATTGTTTCGTCGTTATATAAGAGATTAGCATTCACAAATAAACAGACCCAATAGTCTTCCTCATACAAAAGTCCAGCTTTTCGAAAATTATCTTCATCATTATCAAAGTAAATATTCGTTTCATTTATTACCTCGGTAAAGCCAATATTCTCGAACCAACATGTTAGTTCATGTGGCATCGTAATTCCAGCAAACTCGTTATCCGTAGACTGGTAATCAAAAAACCAATTTTCCGAATCTCGTAGGCTCGCCGTGGCAATCCAATCGGTTGCTGAATCGGAGGCACAGCGATAATTTTTCAGGTCGGTTCCAGGTATAACATCGATTTTTCCGAGCCTCGCCTGGCCGTTTTCGTACAAGTTAATGACATAGTCAGCAAACTGATCAGGTTCTGAGTTAGCGAAAGAAAACACCAAGGAAGCAGGACCGCATAGGCTCGACGCTCCTTGGTCGATTTTACTCGGATCCGCAACACGCATGCGAAGAGTTTTTGCAACGTCGCTGCGACTAATTTGCTTGAAAGCGCCAGGCCCTGTTCGCTTAGCAAATTTGTCGATTTTGTCGTATGCAAGCCTTTTCTTATTTGCATTTTCTCTGCTCAAATTTACTCGCCGCACCCGCACGGTACGCATTTCGTTAATATGCACATCAGTCATTTCCCATTTTATGCGTTTGTCTCCCTTAACATGAGCAATAATAAATTTTGGCGGCGGGGAAGAAGGATCAGAAAATTCCTCAGTAGCATTATCGGATTCCGGGGACTCCTCCGATGGACAAATAGGTGTTTCCCCTTCGCCTACATAATCAAGGACCTGGGCCTGAGAAAGCAGTTCTCCCAGTTGGCACTCGGCCACATAGGTTCTTCCCAAAACATTAGCCGTTTCAGCGATTCCTTCGCCATTGGTATAAATGGAAGGTAAATCGTCTAAAAAGAAGCTGATTTTCACACTAGGTATAGGTTTCCCGGTAGAATCTTCTACTACGCGAATACGAATACGGCCGTAGGGGTCTTCAACTTTACGAATCGGCGGTTCCGGTTCTGGCTCCTTGGGTTTCACTGGCAGAAATATTCCCACCATCGGTGTGTAATCGCGATTGGGGTCATTCCAATCTATTCTTCCATACAAGTCTCTCTCGAAACTCAGCACTCTCATGTCCCCGTTTAAAGCCGCGCGTGCCAGGCATTGGGCTAATTGGTGGTTATTTCTCGGTTCGCTGAAAAAGGAAAATCTTTTGAGTTCTTTAACGAATTTCCACAAAATATCCACTTGAAATTCATCGCGAATAAAATCCATAAACCAATGGTAGGTAAAGTAATCGCTCCAAAACACTACTTCGTTTTCGGAGTCAGTACCCCATTCCCCGGGATAACCACTGCGAACCCACCCGGTCTCCAGGAATTCTAATCCCCCAATTCTTAGCTCGTATTCCTCTAATGGTCCGCGACGCAGCGTGGGCCATTCTATTTGTCTATGCAAGGTCGTCTCCTTACAATATTTTACCGACAATTATTATGGCTCAAGGTTTTTCATACCCTGTACTGGATTTCGGTTGTTGAGTAGTGATTTTCCTCGATTTCGTCAGTGAAGAATGCGCGCATATAGCTACCGAACATAATGATGGCGCTGGTTTCCATCTCTATTTCCTTAACTAGGCTACCATTGACGTAAGTGCCTCGTCCCGACAAGTCGCGTAAAATCCATTTACCGGCTTGGCATTCAATGGAGAATTGCTTTCTGGATACTGTCATATCGGTAAAACAAACATCGTTGCCCGCACCACGCCCCACTGTGGTTATGTTATTGGCGTCTAACTCGCGCGTACACAAAGGATGGCCTTGTCTGAAGAAATGCAGTTTGTACATTGAATTCTTCTCCCAGTTTTATAGTGAGCAGGCGTTATTGACACATTTCTTGGAGGCGCAATCGCTGTCTTGGTTGCATGCGGCATTGATATCGCATCCTACGCCGCCCGTCATAGGCTCGACCTCGAAGCCGTGTTTTCCAGTGGTTTCGATTGGCTGGTTTCCACTTTTACCAGAGCTAATGCCTTCGAGTTTGATGGTACTGCCATTCTGAGTTGCCTTGATTCTCAGGTTGCCTCGGCCTTTGTTGATTGTGCCTGCAATGTGGCCAGCAATAGCCACAGGGTTGTTTTCAACACCATTAAGGCCAATACAAGTTGAACTAGAGCAATCCCAGCGAATATCAAACGCAACTGATCCCATCAGCTTATCGCTGAGAGTAAACGAATTTGGCTTATTATTTTTCGCCGCATCTATCATTGCCTTGCCATCAGTCACAATTATTTCCCCACTAGCAGGCACGGGCGAAATGTTTTGGCAAGCAAGGGGGGTTCCCCGATCACCGCAGGTGCCGCAATTTACCGAAATTTGGTTATCGCACTCCTCGTGCTCTTTGGTAAGTTCCCGGTCTCCGCAATACGGTGCATTAATCTTTGCTTCTTGGTAATCGACAGTGCAATAGGTGCATTGCTCGCCTTCGCCGTATTTATCGCAAATTACCTTGCCATTGTCTGTGCCGTTGTCGCATATTTCCCCGGCAGTATCGTTTATTCTTCCATCATTTTTGGTTCGGATAGTGCAATTGTCATTACACGTTTCTGACTCGCACCCCTTACCCTCTGGAGTTGGCAATCCATCATTATTGCCATCACACTGCTCGCCGGCAGTTCTGTTTACAATGCCATCGCCAGCTTTGACCAAGGTACAAATGATATTACATTCTTTGGTCTCACCAGGATTTCCCTGACCATCGCCATCACATTCTTCGCCACTGTCCACTATTCCGTTGCCGCAATTAGCGGTTCTTTTCCACTTACAATCGGCGGTGCAAATAGACGATTGACAATTAATTCCGTTGTTCCCATCGCATTCTTCGCCAAACAAGCGATTTACAACGCCATCACCATGCTTGGCAAAGGTGCAATTGGAATTGCATTCTGCGGTTTCTCCACCGTTACCTTGGCCATCGCCATCGCATTCTTCGCCGGCGGCTTTGTTGACCCAGCCATCACCTTTTACGGATTTGGTGCAATTGATATTGCATTCCGCAGTTTCTCCGGGAACCCCGTTGCCATCGCCATCGCATTGCTCGGATTGAGAGTCTACAAAGCCGCTGCCGCAATTTTTATCAATGCAATACTCTCCGCCATCTGGTGCGCAGCGCATATGAGCAGGACAAAGCCAATTTCCTGCGCATTCAATTGCAGTTCCCTCCACGCATGAATTTACGAATGTCATGGTTCCAATGACTGCTAATCTTGAAGCAAGCGAATTCATTTTCATTTTTAACCTCGTTTAGAAATTGATTTGTGCCCCAGCTCCCAGCCCAGCAGTGGTCAAAATTGGAGAAACATTTACTTCGTATTGCTTTAGAACTGGCTTGGGCCGATTCATAAGAACCAAAACCGTCCCAGTAACTAGCGCCACACCCCCGGCAGCATAAAAACCAACTGCGGTTTTTTGTAGGGCAAATCCTCTTTTTCGTTGGTCTTTAAAGCTTCCCCCTGAATTCTGAATATCGTTTTCTACACTATTAACCTTTTTTGCCCCCACATAATGCAGCACCCCGCCAGTAGCCAATAACGCTGCGCCTCCCGCGACCACTGACCAAGGTTTCCACTGGGGCCATCTCCGGGCTTGGCCAGTCATTTCTTCCGCGGTGGCGAGTTTAAGTTTTATTTCGGTAGCTTTACCTTCGGGCAGTTGGTGAGCGGCTAATATATTTGGCGCATAACCATTTTTAATGGCCGCAAAAGTATGCGCCCCCGCAGTTGCCAAACCAACATAGCTTCCTGGCGCCACAAATAGCACTTTGCCGTCCATGGTTACTTGAGCACCGGGCACGTCGCAGTAAATGGCCACTTGGGAGAGCTGCTTATTCAACAATGCCAAGAACCTTTGCGCATTAGCGAATTGTTCTTTTCCTATGGGCTCAGGACCATATCTAATAGCTGCTTTTAAGTGTTTATGCACCCTTAATGGCTGTTCCAATCCAATTAGAGCTAATCCCAGTTGGTAATGAATTGCCGGGTGCGGACAATTACAAGCATCTAATGCTTTTTGAAATTCATCTGCGGCATTCAAAAATAGCGACTGTTTTAAAAGTTCGGTCCCTTTGGAATAACGCTTTTGGGCTTTCACCCGCGCCTCTAGAGGAACATTTTTCGAATACTCGTACTTATCCAACTTTGGAGAAAAGATTTTCTGAAGATCAGTCGCCGAAGCGGGAAGGGCAGGAAATGCCAAAACCAAAAGCAATAAAAGATTTCGAAACGTCATTTTCTATCCCCTAGCTACCATTGAAGAAAATCAGTGTTTATTCCCGGGCCAATTCGGTTTTCTAAAACCTTTACCCGTTCTTGTTCTTGTTTCAGAGCAATGGCCAGGTTTTCGGCGGAAATAATAGCCTCTTCCCGGGCGCGAGTAGCTTCAGCTTGCGCACGCAAAGCTTTTCCAAAATTATGCTGGGCTTTATTTTGCGCTACCTTGGCTTTTTTAATGGCATTAAGAAGCTGCTCGTTTTTTACCGCCAACTCTTCTACCGCCAAAGCCCGTGCCTGCTCTTTTTGCAGGGCTTCTTCAGCAGCAATAAGCGCTCTGGCTTTGGCATAAACAGCCTCCTCCATAGCTATTTTAGCGGTTTGCGCTTGCAGCTCGGCTTCTTGTTTAGCGCTGCGAATTTGAAATACAGCCACTAATGCGGCGGCAAGTAAAACAGCTAAAAAGGCAATTGTTCCTCGAATAACCAAACGCTTTTTACGAGCCACAGCCAATGCAGCGGCTTCTTTTTTTCGAGCGGCAGCCTCCGATTGGGCAATAATAGCCTGCATAAATTCCCGCTCTATTGCCGGCAATTCCCCTTTAAATCGCTTTAGAAATTGCCGAGATTCCTCTACCAAGTCTTCCCGTAGCAATCTTTCGTCTCTATTTCTTTTATCCCATTGCTTGGCTGCAATGCGCAAATCCGCCAAAAAAGCTACGTCTTCGGAAGATTCATCTAAATAGCGACGAAAAGTTGGCCAAACATTAATAAGCGAATCGTGAATAAGTTCTACAGTTACATAAGAATCTTTGGCTTCCACTACAATGAGCTGCGCTTTAATTAGCTTTTCTATTAAAAAATCTATTTGCGGAGATATTTCTTGCAGCTCTGAAAGCGGCACAATGCGAGAGGTGCGTTCCGGGGTAACCAGGCGCAATAACAAAGAGCGCATTACTTCCCGCTGCTCTAGGGAAAGCTGATTTAAAACTGCATCAGCATGTCGGGCAAGCGCGCCTTCTAATCCGCCTAGCTCTTCGTATGCTTGGGCAGTAATAACTCTTTGGGAAACATCACGATGTTCCCACAAATAGCTCAGCACAAATTGCAAAAGACCTAATAATGGTTGATGTGATGCTCTAACCCCTCTAATCAATGCGTCTATTACTTTGGTTTCGAATTCAAACCCCGCCATCTGGGCTGGTTTAACAATGGCATCCATTAACCCTTGCGGGCTTGGCGGCCCTAAAATAATTACCCCACTAGAATGCTCTGGCGGCATATATTCAGAAAGTCGGTGAATATAATCTGACCGGCAAATTAGGCACAAACGCACTTGGTCTTTGGCATCTTGTACTAAGGAAAAAAGGTTTTGGAAAAATAGCCTGCGATCGTTAGCTTGGGAAACAGTGAATGCTTCTTCCGCCTGGTCAACTACCAAAAGAAAATTACGCTCCCGACGATGCACGCTTTTACGAAATACTTTTCCGGCATGGGTGGGGTCGATTTTTAGTGTTTCGGTAAGTTTATTTTCTTCGCCAATTTCCTGGGTGATGGTGGAGTTTATTGACGATGATAATGACGAATCAACCGATAAAACCAAACTCGCTAGCGCGGCAAGGGGATCGCGTCCGGGTCGCATAACTACCACGTCCCAACCTTCGGCGCGCAAAGTTTGCGAAACCATGGTTCTGGCCAGTGACGATTTGCCATTTCCCGAGGGGCCGGTAAGTATAGAAACCGGCTGATTACTAATGCGATTAACCACCATGGCGGCTTCTTGTTCGCGCCCAAAAAATTTGTGAATAGAGTTTTCTTGAAAAGGCGAAAGGCCCATATAAGGGTTTTCGTCCGCTTTCAGATTAGTGGGAATCTGCAATAACTCCAGCTCTTGAATAATAGTAGCAGCGCTGGGACGATCATGTTTGTTTTTTTGCAAACAACGGTTAACCAGCTCAATCAGTCGTTGCGGAGTTGCCTTGGGAGCAAAATTACGCAGGTTGGGCATGGGGTAATCGCTGGTAAGTAGATAGTAAAGCGCTTCTCCCGCTAATCCAGGGTAAGGATGGCGTCCAGCGAGCATTTGAAAGATAATAATTCCTAAAGCCCAAATATCGGTGGCGGAATCAATTTTTGAGGCCAGGCATTGCTCTGGCGACATATAGCGCAAAGTACCTAAGGCGCTGTCTTTGGCGGTGTAATCTTCTGGTTCTAAAGGCTTAAGAGTGGGAGGTCGGTCCGGATACACCGTTAAAGCGCGGTCACCGCTAATTTTGCAGATACCAAAATCGATAAGCTTTATTTGCCCGTCGCTAGTAATAACAATATTCGAGGCGGTTAAATCCCGATGGGCAATTCCTTCTGAGTGAATCAAAGCCAGTGCGCTGGCTACCGCTTTTAAAATGTTAAAAACTTGAGGTAAGGGTAGTGGTTTGCCTTTAGCTTCGGAAAGTAGCGCGGCAAGTGGTTTTCCCCTAAGATATTCCAAAACTAAGTAAGGTGGGCTGCTTTCTTTATGGAAGGTGTAAATGGTTACAATATGGGGATGATTACAACGACTGATAACCTTTGCTTCCCGCTCGAATCGTTTGCGTACTATCGGGTCATCATTACGTAGAACTTTAATCGCTACCAGGCGGTCATGGACATCATCACGCGCTTTATAAACGTTGCCAAATCCTCCGCTTCCTATTTGTTCAATAATGAAATATTGCCCCACCTTTGCTTGAGGTTTGAATTCAATTTCCGTCAAAGGCTGCGGGGAAACTACTTCGGGTTGAGAGCGACGCCGGCTAGAGGAAGCAGTTTCGGTAACATTCTTAACCGGCTTAACCGAGGGCGGCCTGTCCTCACGAGTGCAAATAGGCCCCTCGCTAATTGGAATTTCTTCGGAAATATCCATAGCACTATTCCCATTTTGATAGTCTGGAAAGTATTTACTCTGTTTTGGATACATTCAGAAAAGTTATTCGTCAAGACAATTAATAGACTACTTTCTTCCTTTTGGTTCTATCTGGCGTAAAATTGCGCATAAAAAATTGTGCCAGGATGCGCCAAGAGGTCACAATACAATAAAATCAATATGTTACATGCATGTGCGACAATTCTTGCCGTTATTTTTTGTCTAGTACTTTTCCCGACACGGTTCAAAATTTACGCACGAAATCAGCGATATGCATATCTTAATTATGTAATTGCTTACATGTCCATACCTAATTACGAACCTTCCGAGGTAGGTTTTTACCTGTGTTAGTAGGATAAAAAGCAATATGCCTTGTTTGTTGCAGTATTAGTGTAAAATTGAAGTATTAGTGGAAATTTGGGCACAAGCGACTTCTTTGTACGGAATAGTGCTGTTTCGGCATCATGCAAGCCAATGTATTGTATTGTCGGATGACGGTTTTATTGTACTGAAGCATACATAAGGTTTTGTAGGCTGACGGCAGACAAGAAATGGCGCGCAGATTGCGTGCTCGGCGTAAAAGCAAGTGCGATCCGGAGAGCTCTGTTGGACACCGGCGAAATAACGCCCTGTGGTTGGGATGCTTACGTGATCGGACAAAGATGAAATCCAATGCAATGTTTGGCGCCGCCTGACTAGGTCATGTCCCTATATCGCCGCTCCGTCATTCCCGCGAAGGCGGGAATCCAGTGGGCACGACTTTGTCAATCGATGATTTGGGGCCAAAGGTCAGCCCATCCAGGGTTCGTTTTTTCGATGAGACCCATCTTCC
>JBNKEI010000100.1:0-17833 GCA_050288705.1 Myxococcales bacterium | reverse complement strand
AAACGAGGAAATCAAAGAAAATTTCCATGCCAGAGGGTTAAAAGAGGCTAACGAAAAATTACAAGTTCTAAAACTTCCCCCGGAAGAGCAAGCCCAGTATCAGCGCTACCTGGAAAACCTTCATTACCAAGCAAGTCTTGTCGACTCGTCATATGGAATAGGACGGCTGGAGGGTGAAAAACTAGGCTTGGAAAGAGGTGAAAAACTGGGCTTAGAAAGGGGTGAGAAGCTGGGTTTGGAAAGGGGTGAGAAGCTGGGTTTGGAAAGAGGCGAAAAGCTGGGAGTAATGAAAACTGCTGCAAAAATGAAAGAGTCTGGCATTCCTTTGGATACAATTCAAGGCATTACTGGCTTGAGCGCCGAGGAGATAGAAAGACTGTGAGCTAGCTCTTAATCAAATGCCATGAAAAACTGCTTAGTTGAACTCGCAATCCTTCTGACCCAGGCCACGAACCCACGAGCAGCTAACGAACCACCAATTTGGCAGAGGCACTGCGGGCATAAACATTGGCCGCATACATGTCAGTCACGGTAGCCGGCGGAGCAGCAAATTGACCAGCAAATTGCGCCCGCATTACATATCCAATCATTCGCGGACTAGCGCTCCACCAAGTTGGCTCTTGAAAGTAAAAAATGGCCTTTTGGGGATTTAACGAACGTTTTCGCAAAGCTTCGTGTTGCAAAGGCAAGTGCCAAGGCGCCCCTCTCCATGCTTTATCTTCTACTAGGGGAACAAAACCTGCGGGCACGGCGTCTTCTACTACGTAATAAGCAGAGCGCGAGGAATTAGGTTGATCATGAGCATTTATTTTCAGCTCTACAAATACTTCTTCGCCTTGATTAATTGCTTCTCCGGGGGTTAGCTTTTTTAGTTGGTCTTGACGTAATAGATAATAGTTGCGCTCAATGGTCATTCCTTGAGATTGGGGCTGAATTTTTTCTAAAGGAGTGTACACTTGGGCACGTAAAATGGCCACTCCGTCAAAATCACCAATTACTGCATTCTGAAATGTTTTGGGCAAATTAACAGCATATCCGGCACCTCGAGCCTTTATTACCCCTGGCTTTTTGCCGTCAATTGTTACCATTGGCGCCGGAATAGTTTTCCAATCTTTCGCTTCCTTTTCAATCAACCAAAGACTGTGCAACAAAGCAGTACTGCGATCAAAGGTGGAGAGATTTGGCGAGGAAAGAACATCAATTAATTGCCTCCGCGCTAAAGCAATATCTAAAGGCGACTTGGCAGCAGCATGCGCTACCACTGCCATTAAACCAGCTTTTCTAATCGGGTAATCCCAATATTTTTGGCTATCAATAGTGTAATTAGCCGGCATGGCAAAGCTTTCTTGACTGCTTTGTACAAGTTTAGCCATCTTTGGTTTCATTTCTGGTTCATCAGAAACTCCTGTTTGTTTGGCTGCCAAAATCATTAATGCAGTTGAATAGGGATCGTAGGGAGAGGCCATTTCTGCTTGCCTACTAATCATAGCGCGCACAAATGGGGCCTTATTTTTTCCTTGTAAGCGAGCTAAAACGTAACCGCGGCTGGCTTCCATTTCCAATGGAAGTTCGGATTGCGATTCCAACCATTTTATTGATTCTACCAGGCGAGAATCGTCTCGTTTAAGCGCTCCTGCGTCAACGGCGTGGGCTAATCCATCCAGTGCGATAAGAGTAAGCGGCAGGGAGGGAGTAGAGTATCCGTGAAACCAAGTAAATCCACCCCCTTTTACCGACAATGAAAGAATCTGCTGTAGTCCCTGCTCTGACCGCGAACGTGCCTCAGCAAGCAAAGCTTGACTCTGCGGGTCAAGCTTTTGCAAGGCGTTTACTCGATTCAGCGCCTGATAAACCGCCAAATTGGGAATAGTGGAAGCTACTAGTTGCTCGAGGCATCCATGGGGATAATCAAGCAGTTCCCTTACTTGCGTAAGCATTACGTCTAATAGGGTTGGCTGCAACAACAGCTCGGCTGATTCTACCTGGACGCCATCAGCTAAACTAAGAGCTAGCTTTCCACCTCTTTCTCGCTTTACTTCCACGGTTTCTTGCATTCCCGACAAAGCAACCGGTAGCAATCTTTGGTCTTTGATTTGGGTTTCGCCTACCCCGCTAAGTTTAATTTTTCCCAAGCTTGGTTGCGCCGCCAGTAAAGGAAAGGTAATAATTTTTTCTTGGCCTGGCTCAACAATTACTTTCTCCGCGATTTCCGACCCAGCAAGACCAGACGAGTTGGCTATAGATAGGTTCCAAGAAAGCGGTCGGGATGCTTTCTCACTCGCAGCAATTCGTACACTGCCAGATGCCTGATCACCTTCGCGAAGAAATTGGGGAACAGAGGCTACCAAGGTCATTGAGCCGCGGCTGGCGAATTCACTAGTGGATTCGCCGAACCTTCCCGAGGCATCAGCAGCCACCGCGGTAATCACCCATAAGGTTTGATTGGCCGGCATAGGAAAACTGACTCGTGCAAATCCTGCCTGATCAGTCACAATTCGCGAATTCCAATAAGCCGTGTCTTCGTCTCTAGCATTAACCTGGCGGACCGGTGGTTTTATGGCGGAAAAAGCATATTTATGAGCACCAGCAAGCATCTGGGCGAGCTGTTCTCCGTGTCCATAACCCTGAAATTCAGTGGAGTAAAAAGTAGATACATTATTGCGACCCAGAGGATAAAAAAAGTCCAGGGCACGCGGCCGGAATTCTGATTGGAGAGCGTAAATAGCTTTATCCACTACCCCAAGGGAAACCTGCGCCGCTACTGGTTTGCCATGAACATCGGTAACTCGTAAGTCCACGGTTTGGGTTCCAAGAGGAGCTACTTCTAACTGAGAAGGTTGAATGGTAACCCGCAGAGTTCTTTGCGAAGGAACAATGCGAAAGGAAGCGGTTCGTTCCTCCCATCTTCCAGAAGAAGTGGGATAAGCCAACGATGCATAAACCGCGCTTCCAAACTGCTTTTCCACTGCAAAACGATGTACGAAGGTCAGATTAGATGCATAAGCCATTTGCGTACGAAATATTTTTGAACCGCTAAGGGTAATCCATACAGGCCCCTGATTTTTTCCTTGCGGACCAAACCCTTCCGGCAATAAGGCTATGACTTCCGCAGTGTCTCCGGGTTCGACAATGCCTTCTCCGGTTTCTACAGAAAGAGAAGCTACTTTAGCTACCGGTTCGCTAGAATTACCAATAACCAAAACGCTGGCTTCGGCAGTGCAAGGCTGTTTCCTTTGGTCCCAAAGAGTTGCCCGGGCTAACACTGTGCCGACTTCTTGGGCAGGAACCATGCCTCGCCAAATTCCTTCAGCGTCTACTTGGAAGTCCTGGGTCGCCAGTTTTTTCTCGCTACCATCGGCGCGTCTCAGTACGAATTCTATTTTACCAGACGCCTGTGCATAAGATTTACCCGAAAGCGTGGTAGCGCGAATAGCAATAGGTAAATTACTTCCAATTTTTACTAGCTTGCGTGCCGGCCGGACCGAGCCCAATATTTCACAAGGCGCTAGATAGAAGGTAGCGCTTTGGTTAGCAAAAGTTCCTTGGTCGTCGCGAGCTCGAATACTCAACGTATATTTGTATGGCAATCGTTCTTCGCCCGGTTGAAGCTGGGGAACAGGAATTTCCACGTCTGCTTCGCCCTGCTCATTGAACAAAGGAGCAGAAGCCCAAGAGTCTTCTCCCGAACCATTACCTTGAGAAATACGCTGTTGAGCCGAGGAAAAAAGCCTTTCTGGAATAGAAAGCATTCCTTCCGTGGTCGAGGTCGAGCCATAAGTTACTTCACTTCCTTCTCCTCCCATTCCGGCGTCATCAATCCATGCCGGAGAATCAAGAAGCGATCGATATAGAAAAAATTCGTAGCGACTCTTCGCGGGAGTGCCGCCGGCATAGCTGCGCACTTTCACTTTGGCACGCAATGCCTGCCCCGGAGTTACCGTTTCGTCTGGCGAAGCTATCTCCAAGTAAAAAGTAGGCTTAACATATTGTTGCACTCGCGCCTCTGCTTGGTGTTTCTGAGAATCCACCTGGGCGGAAATGCGAAAAACTCCCGCCTCCAAGTTGCTGGGAAGTCGCAATTCACCAGAGAAACAGCCAAATTCATCGACTTCAGTATTTAGGGAACGGGTTGATCCATTGGCCGACGTACTGGTATCCGCGACCAGTTGAACAGTTACCTCGCGATGAGAAGGAGAAAAAAGACGTGCCAAAAAAGAGTCTGGTTGGCGAAGAATTCCCCGGAATTTTACGGTATCTCCCGGTTTATATATCGGTCGATCGGAATAAATATATGCGTCAGGAGTAACTGCTAAAGTGGAATAAAAATCAGTATCTACAATTGCAACATCGGCGCCGGAAGTAACTTTTATTAAAAGTTTAGAGTCGGTAACTGGAAGCCGTATTTCCCCATTCGCATTGGTTTTTCCATTATTACTAATTTTCCCATTGGGTGAAAAAACCGTGACCTCAGCATTAGCGCGCGGTAGTTGGTCTCTACCAGCAACTCGTACCAAGATTTCTCGGTCAGTCTGTTTTATTTGAGCAGTAATGTCGCTAACTACCATAACCACTTGGCCTTCCACCATTCCTTGAACTAATTGAAGGAGATAAAGGCCAGCGGGCAAAGGGGCTAATTCAACTTGCCGTTCTTGAAATCCGCTTCGTTGCAAACCAATGGAAAATCCAGGAACATCAAAATCTTGAGCCTGTCCTCCTAAATCAAGATTTAGCCACTCCGAACGAATTAATTTCATTTCTGGAGGTATCTGCACCAGTTTAGCCGGCCCTTCTGCCAATTTGGTCAAAGGCGCATTGGTTTCTGGCTTGCGATTAGGAAGGCTAGATGACAATTCTTTACGAAGTTTGAAATCAATAGCATTAAGCAAAAACCTATCGGGGCTGCGCACTGCATTAAGCCCCCGAGAAAGAGCGTGCCCAGGGTTGAATACTGTAGATGGCTTTTTCCATGCCCTTCGCAGATTGGATTGCGATTTAATAAATGCGTCTAGAGAGAGTGGCTTAAGAATCCGCAGCTCTACCGGGCCATGATTTTCAAATGCTACCTCTACCCGTGGATTTTCTTGGGTAGAAAACGAGCTGCCCACGGTCATGTAAATGGGTTTTGCGTAAGCTTTTCCTGAAAAAAGCAGAGCTATAATTGAAAACGAAAAGGAAATAAAAAGTAAATATCTAAAGCCATTCGATTTGGAGTTAGTCCCTGATACATCTGTTCCCTCATAGGTGTTCATTGCTACTTCTCCTAACTAAATCTCAGTGTCTCGATTGGCTTTTTAAGAATCTGACTCTTTTGGAACAAGAAGTTCATTTTTAACCGCACCAAAAAATCCCCAGGAATCAAGCTCTTGCAAGCGACGTTGCGCAGCATCGATTTCCCCAGGCATTGATTCGGTTGTATTGCCAGGAAAGCCTTCCCGAACAAGGTTAGACAGCAGTGGACCAGGCTGTAAGAAAAACCCCACTGAAGCCCGAGTTTTCAATCTGGAAACTATTATTCTATCAGCATTCAACAAAGAAGGGATCTTACCAATGGAAGCATTTTGAATCTCTTTTTCTAAGGAACTGGTAGAAACCATAACCAAATGTCTACCCACCAATTTCGGCACCATTGCATTGGGTCCGCTAAAGATTTTTCGCAATTCTTTCGCGTCTTCTGGTTTTGACCACAAAATAGCAATTTCGGAATTACGGTTATCTCCGTGAGGAGTCCAAAGAATGGCAATTTGGCGGGTTTCCTGCTCGGAAGGTGAGTTAGTGCCTTTAAAGTAGGCTTTCAAGTTTTTTAAAGAAAGAGATTTGGGTAATTGCAATTGAAGAGTTAAAACTACTGGGATATTAACAGGAATCGCTCCAAGCATTGATTCTGGCAAAGAGGCCAACCCCAATCGGTCAGGCTTTGTCAAGGGAGCACGAATACCTTTGGCCACCAGGCTATTATTTTGCAATACCATTTCTAATCTTATGGTTTTGCCTATTCCTAATAAGGTGGCCAACGATTGCAATTCGCGCTTATCCACTTGTGTTTGCACTACTAGGGAGACATCCGACTGGGAACTTGGCACAATCGACGGTAACGAGACACAAGCCGCTTGCAGAACAGCCACTGGGGAACGGGAAAGAATAATTTTATGAGAGTGTTTAGCGGCATACAGCGCATGCTCTCCTAAAAGCCACCGTTTTATTTCCAGGTCTTGCTTTTGCTTTTTGTGGACACAGGAGGAAGAAAGGATCTGGCTAGTAGCTGCCGCATCCAAAGCTGAATAAGCAGCTTTGGCAGAAGTACCTGGTGAAGGTATTACCAGGGCAGGAGTTCCGGAAGATTTGTTTCCCGAAAACCAAATGAGTTGCAGTGGGTCAGCTAATAAGCGGTCAAAAATAACGGTGGCTACCGTTTCTTTGAATTGTGCACGAATATCTTTACCCTTGGTTCCCAAAAAGCCATACCAAGAACCAGCAAAACCTCGACCTAAAGGCTCTTGCATCACTTGTTGCAACCACTGATTAGAAAGGACTGCCTGGCGGACTTTGGTAACGGAATTAATTTCTAGCCAAACCAAGGGAACGGGACTTTGGCTTAGACTCTTCCAGGAAATCCGCGAAGTTGGTGGAATTCTCTGAATGACACCTTCATGTGAAGGCACCGAAGAGACAGGCGGGTTCTTTCTTAGAACAAAGCTCACCAGCAAAATAATTGCACCTGCCACCGCCACGCCCACTAGCATCCATCGTTGGCGATTTTTGGGACCAGTGTTTGAAGGCTTATCGGTTGGTTGCTCGGGGGGTTGCCCGGCTAATTGCTCGGAGGAATACTTAGAGGAAGATTCGGGAGGCGACGATTGGTTTTCACTCATGGAACCCATTCCTTATAGCGAAAATAACCAAGAAACCGCTGATTAGATACAGTTGGGCGCCATTCTTCGGCGGGAGTATCAAAAAGCTCATCCAAGCGCCCAATACGAACGGTGGCCCCTTTTTCGCCGGGATGATAAATAACATGAATAGAACCATGTGCAGGGTCTTTCGGCCGCAATACCATCATGAGATGATAAACTGGCAAGCCAGAATTAATTTGCGCGTAAGCTAATAAATCAGCATTTTCAAGCTTCTGCGCTTCCAGGTCCCTTCCCAAAAGAGAAAAGTTATTTTGAATTAAAGTTTGCGCGTCCGCAAAAGCAGTGTTTTTCCCTTGAGCATCTACCCACAATCCTTGGCGTACCTTTAGAGGTACGAACTGGCGAAAAGCAGTCAAATAGGCAAAGCGAATAAACCCCGCGCAATCTCGTTGGTCAGGATGCCAGCGCGGATCAATTGATTTGGTTTGCGCTAGGGCGACTTCTACAATGGCATGACGTAGAACCGATGGAGAAGGAATAGCCTGAGGCGCAGCGTGAGCGGAGGTCATTAATACGGCGAAGGCAGTCGCGCATATGGTGGCAAATTGCCTCATATTTTAATGGCTGGAAGAAGTAAGAATTGCGGTGGCTTCTTGGAGATTGGAAGGCCACTCGGGAGCAGTAGGAAGCGGATTGCTAGACGGAATGTAGATAAGCGCTCGGTCACTAGAAAGCACGTTAATCCAGGCAAGCACTTTAGTAGTTCCCGGCGTAGCCAAAGGGATTTGCACTTTTTGGCGAAGTTCCCCGGCAGTTCCTTCAAAAAGAGTAATGTTTAAAGTGCCTACCGTATGGGCCTTATCACCTGAGGGCCAGTAGTTGGCGGAAACGGCATACACCCCGTTAGGGGGAGCGCGATGAATATAAAGGTAAGGGCCATAACCTGGTTGGTCGAAACTGCCACCCTGAGAATTGAGAAAAAAGGTTCCCCCCGAAGGACTAGCAGTGTTGGCCCAATACACATGCGCCATTTGCCGGGCGTCAATTGAGCCTCTAGAGCCTCCAGATCCACCTTTTTCACCCTTATTTGTATCCTTATTTTTCTCCTTATTTTTTCCCGTATCTATCGTTGACCGGGCAGTCGGCTCGTAAACGTGAAGATCGGTATACACTCCATCGGTATCGCTAGTGAGAATGACCTTTAAAGGAACCGGGGGAATTTGCGCATAAACAGATGCCTGAGCATAAGAAGTTCCGCCACGGTTAGTGGCCATAACTGTGACTACGTTTTTTCCTGCCGCGGCAGGAAACTTCCGGGAAAAACGCCCGCTTATGGTGCGTAGCAGGTAGCGGTCACCATTTATGCTGAGCAACACCGGATCAATAGAAATGTCCGAAACCGAGCCTTGAACCGAGATCATTCTATCTATCGACCACCCACCAGAGGGAGCATCAATAGAAATAACCGGCTTGGAGGTTTCTTGGCCTATAGGAATACCTCCCGCCCTTTCGGCATGTGCCCATGGAACAACAAAAATAGAGAGCAAAAAAGCAAACACCAACGCATACCCGGGCATCGGTCACTCCCATAGCAAGAAGCGAAGCTATAGCATGTCTTACCAGCAAGTTTCAAAATCGCCGGTCCGGCAGGTAAGGAGGAGTATTCTTTTTCAAATTCCTATATCATTGCACCAACTTTTATGAGGAGGCTTATCCGCATGTCATCCGTACCACCGACGGCATCTTCTCCAACAACTAATAACGACCAAAATTCGCATCCCCTAATGGCTGCCGACCTGGAAATCAAAGATGCCCACCTTATATTTAATGCGGTCTGGGAAGAGCTCACTGCTCAGTTCGGCCGGAGCAACCTCCGTTTTCCCAAAGAATTCATACTTTTAGGAGGAGCTCCCGGCGCTGGTAAGGGCACCCAAACCGCATTCATATCCAAAACTCGCGGACTCACCTGCCCGCCAGTAGTTATCAGCTCATTGCTCGATTCGCCAGAGGCTAAACAGATCAAAGATGCTGGTGGCATGGTGGGCGACAAAGACGTGATTAATTTACTATTTCGGCATCTACTACATCCAAAATACCGTGACGGCGTGGTTCTCGATGGTTTTCCTCGAACCAAAGTACAAGTGGAATGCTTGAAGCTTCTGGTAAATGCCATGCACCAGTTACGCAGCGAATTCCGCGATACTCCTCAGGGAGTTTTTTTCCGTCATCCCACTATTCACATTATGGTTTTGTTTGTTGACGAAAAAGAAAGCGTGGATCGCCAGTTAAAGCGTGGCGAAGAAATTCGTCAGCATAATGAAGAAGTTCGCAAGACCGGAATGGGAGAAATTCTTGAAGAACGACCTACCGATTATGATGTAGCGTTAGCACAACGTCGATATCGTGTTTTCAAAGAACAAACCTGGGCTGCTCTCCAGTCTTTAAAAGCGATTTATCATTATCATTTTATTAATGCCCAGGGCTCCATTAGCGAAGTGGAAAGCAATATTCTCAAAGAATTACGCTACCAAAGCTCGCTCGAACTCGATCCTCGTACCTACGATCGCCTGCGCGTTCTTCCTGAGGCCCAAGAAATTGCTGTCCATGCACGCCAAGAATTAGTAAAACGACTTGATGGTTATGAGCTGGAACATAGCGAATTATTTGGCAAGGTTGTACAATTCATTGAAAGCGAGATCATGCCAGTTATTTCGCGTAATGCAATTTCCGGCATAGCGCATGTCAATAGCCAAAATCCATTGCTGGATAATAATCTTACCCTAACCATGCTTATGGATATTTTTTCAGAGCGTGGATATCAAGCAGTAGTCGACATCGATCGCATTGAAGTCCCTGAATCCATCGACCTTGCTACTGGCGCAATTTGGTGTCGAACCAAAAAGGTATTTCGCATGCAGATATATTTTCCAGGCTCGGTAATCCGCAGGGGTTAACCCACGAGCAGGCAGCTTGTAGTACCTTTGGGTAGCATGTTCTAACGGAGCCGGGTTTGATTCCGGCATTTCTTTTTCGTCAACTAGTCGTGCTCTGGCCTTGTTGAGAAAGCTTCATGTAGGAATCAAATTCCGGCGACACAACCCTCATCACCAAAAGGCGAACGGTAATCGGACGTACTGAGTCGTCCATTTCCATCTTTCTTTCCTCACCATGATAAATGGTGAGTCGCCCTTTTTTTCCCTGTGCACGATCAGGCAGGGTAACATTCACATGTACGTCATAACTTTGATCAGGATTGCGCTCAGGATAAACCTGAAGCGCCAAACGAATTTTTTCCGGACTGTCGCGGTCTACTAGGTTCATGGTAAGAACACGTCCCGACTCGCCCAAGAGTCGTGGCTGGGCAATTACTTGCTCACCGTCTTTGATCTCAATGGCCAGAAAAAGCGGCTCTCGTATCAATCGTGGTTCTAATTCCACTACATCTAGAGGAAAGAACGCTCCCCCACCGGCAAGAAGAAATAGGAATAAAAAGTGGCCTTTTTTCACAACTCTGTCCATTGCAAAGCCCCCAGCCGGCGTCTATATCTTGCATTATATTGTTTTTCCCCTCAGCTTGCGAGGTTTTGCATGGAAGACTGCCTCTTTTGTAAAATTCGTGATCGACAAATCCCTTCACGCATAGTGCATGAAGACGAAAAAGCTATTGCTTTCGAGGACTTGCAACCACAAGCGCCGACCCACGTACTAATCATTCCTCGAAAACACATTGCCACCCTCAACGACTTAACCCCTGAAGATGAGTCTCTGGTAGGACATCTAGTTCTGGTGGGGGCCAAAATCGCACGTGAACGTGGGCACGCGGAGCAAGGATGGCGCACAGTGTTCAATTGTAATCGGGAAGCAGGCCAGACAGTGTTTCATATTCATATGCACTTGCTAGGAGGCAGAAACATGGGATGGCCCCCGGGTTAGCATTATTCGTAAAAATACGCACAGACAATATTGCGAGACTAGGAGAGAAAAAAAAGGCCACTATATCAAGGCTTTTTTATCTCTCCACCCCTCAAAACAATTATGCCTTTGATTACTTGGATATTTCAAATTCTTCCTTGACCGACGCAAGGTCTTTTTTTGCTTATAAATTAGCCATATAAATATTTATACCGAATACATCAACCCTTGACTTCCTCTAAACAGAAGCCTGACAATCATTAGCAAGGCAAGGCTGCCTTTGCTGATTATCTTATTGTCACAAAGCATATTGATTAGACGGAGGAAGAAATAAATGATACCAAAATTGGCTTTAATTGTTTTATTACTGTCAACAGCCTCGGCAACCAAAGATGCGCAAATTACTACTCCTATAATAAGCATTTCGCTAGAACCGGTTTTCGCGAGTCATTACCGATCATGGGTAAAAGAGGCTGGTTCGTGCCACAATATACGCAATTTCCAAAGTCCATATGCCAGCAGAGGAACTATCGAGGCAGTACTTCTTTGCCAGGCACTCAAAAAGGGCGGTTACCCTGGTACTCTAAAGGTAGTTACCGCCCCTAACTATGAACGAGCACTCTGGATGGCCATGGATGGCATAGTCACTATGCCGGGAGAAAGCGCATGGGAAGTCGACATTGATAAATCTAAATTTATATATACCGACCCAGTAATTCGTAATGGTGAATTTGAAAAAGGCATTTTCGTTCCTCCGGAAAAAATTTCGGAATATAAAATCAATTCTCTAAATGATTTGCAAAAGCTTTCGATTGTATCGTCGGAGCTATGGAGAGTAGATTGGGCGACTATAAAAAATATGCAAATCAGTTTATTAAACGAACCCACTAAAGAATCTATGTTTAGGGCTGTCGACGATAACTTGGCTGATTCCGTAATGCTTGAATTTTCCTCACTAAAAGATCTTTCTCATACCGTTCTAGGAATTAAGCTTGTGCCGATTCCAGGCATAAAAATAATTCTCGATGGCAACCGTCGATTCGTAATTCCCAAGGCAACACCTAGCGCTAACCAAATTCATTCTACTCTATCCAATGGAATGGCCATTCTCCGAAAAAATGGCACCATCGACCGAGCCTGGAGGGAATCAGGATTCATAAATACCCGTGTTCAGTCTTGGAAAATTCTTAATCCAAATCATTGAAGAGTTTCTAGATATTCATTCTTTTTTCGCTCTCCAAAAATGGCCGTACCCACGCGAACATGAGTAGCGCCTTCTTCAATGGCCATTTCAAAATCGCTGCTCATTCCCATGGAAATTACCGACAAATTGTGTTGTTGCCCCAAAGATGCTAGTTGCCGAAAAAAGAGCCTAGTTTGGTCTTGATTAGCGGTTTGCGGCGGAATACACATTAATCCCTTTACGCACAACGACCTGCAAACCCGAAGAGAATCAATAAAGAGAGGTAGTTGCTCCGCAGCAACTCCTCCTTTTTGTTCTTCACCAAAATTGATTTCCACCAAAACAGGTAAAACTCTTCCGGCAGCGGCAGTTCGCTTATCTAATTCTCGGGCCAAACCTAGGTCATCTAAGGACTGAAACATTGAGGCAACCGGCGCAACGTATTTTGCTTTATTTTTTTGAAGGCTGCCAATAAAATGAAATTGTATATCTTTTAAATCAGCCAATTGGTTGGCTTTATCCCTCAGCTCCTGAGCATAATTTTCACCGAAAACTCTTTGCCCAGCCTCATACGCTTGGCGAATCATGGATGCCGGCTGATTTTTGGAAACAGCCACTAGTTGCACTGAATTTGCCTGTCGCCCCACTCTTTGCGCCGCCGCCGCCATACGCAAACGGATCTGCTTTAGATTGCTAGCGACGTTTTCTGATTGCCGGTCATCAAATGATTCCATTTAAGTCGCCGCCTTCTAAAGCCTCATTCTCCCCAGGGGAGCTTAAATTGCGCTCGCTTTAAGAGTCGCAGAGCACCAGTTAAAGGAAGCCCCACCACGTTGGAATAACTACCCTCTATCCATTCCACAAAGGCTCCGCCCTTCTCTTGAATGGCATAGGCTCCCGCCTTATCCATAGGCTCTCCGGATGCTACATACCAAGAGATTTCCTCCGACGACAGTTCCCGGAAATACACTTTGGTAGTCACCACTTCCCGAAACTGCTCTTTAGCTTCTCCAGCAGGTCCATGAACTGCGATTCCACTAATTACCAGATGAGTGGCTCCCGATAGCTGCTGAAGCATCTGTACCGCTTGAGCAGCGTCAGAGGGCTTCCCCATAATCTGGGAATTCAATACCACGCAAGTATCTGCCGCCAGTACCACCTGCTGCGCATAGCGCCGCGCAACTTCTCCGGCCTTATCACTAGCCAACCGACTTACATATTCTGTCGCGCACTCGCCCGCCAATATGCTTTCGTCCACCTGAGGAGTAGCCACTGTCAGAGAAATGCCCATCTGCTCTAGCAATTGGCGACGTCGAGGGGAAGAAGAAGCCAAAACCAAGTTATCCATCAAAGCTGGCCCCCAACTTTCCTCGCTTGGGAAAGAGGGTTTCGTTCATTTCGATTTGCGCTTGCTCCCGAAGAGAGTTTACCAATGCCTCTATCTGCTCGCCAGCTTTGCGCTGACGCGCGCGCTCGTACAACTCTTCTTTCTGGGCATCAAATGCTTTCATGTCTGGCCGCGACCTAGATCGCAAGCGAAGGACAAAGAAATCTCCATTAACTTCGAATACTTGATCAGGCAACGGATTGGTCTCGTTTAGCTTCACCAACGTCTGAACCAAAGAAGGACTCACTCCAATTCGGGGAACAAACTCAGTGGAAAAGGTAGTAGGACCGGTTGTTTCCACCACCGGCAACTTGCTTGCGTGTGGTAACTGCGGTGAAGAATCCTCTCCCTCAGTTTTTGGAGCGGGCCACAATTCCTCTAATTTTTCACCTTGCTTAACCTTTGCCAAAGTCTCCTCGGCTTTAGCTTTAGCCATTGCCTTGGCCGAATCATTAACCATTATCTCTTTTGCTAGCTCTTCTTGCACGGCTTCCAAGGATTTGGATTCCTCCGGCAAAATTTCTTGCACCTCTATGAGATGAAATCCAAAACGACTACGCACCGGCTGCGAAATTTCCCCCGGTTTAAGGGAAAAAGCAGCTTTCTCAAAGGCAGGGTCCATGACTCCTGCGGCAAATGCACCTAAATCTCCCCCTCGTTCTTTGGTGCCCGCATCCTCAGTAGACTCTTTTGCCACTGCAGCAAATTCTGCTCCTGAAACAATTTTTTTCCGCAGCGCAAGAATTTTTTGTTCAGCGCCAGCTACCGCGGCTGACGGAGCGTTTTCCTCAACCTTAATAAGAATATGGCGCGCTTTCACTCGCTTTGGCTTGTTATAACGTGACTTCTGGGATTCATAAGATTCTTTGATACGCGCGCTATTGGTCTTAATAAACTCGCTAGTCGCTTCTTTGCTTGGCACTTCCTTTATTTGCGTTTGGAAATAGCTGGGCGAAAATCTTACCAGCTCCAAATCAATCTTTTCGTTCTCGTACACATACTGGGCTTTTACTTCGTCTTCGGACACCACTACCGAACCAAGCACTAATCCCCACATTTTTCTTGCGGAAAGTTCGCGGTAGACCTCTTTTTCGTACTCCTCAAAAGGAATACCTTCAATTCGCCTTACCCTTTCACGCAAATCCTGCAGATCACGAGCATCTGAATAGTAGGGCTTACTAAGAATTGTCTTCTCTATTTCCTTTTCGGGAACAGCAATCCCTCGTCTTGCCGCTTCTTGTGCCAGCAATCGCTCCTGGACAAGATTATTAATCACCATGTTTTGCAGAGCCTCGCTTTGCGCTCCGCTAATATTGTAAGCCTGCTCCCAACGCTCTTTGGTGGAAAAGTAGCTTCTAAGCGAAATAGCTTCTCCATTTACTATCGCCGCCTGACTAGATTGGGAAGTGGTTGACTGGCATCCTCCCGAGCTAGGACCAAACGAAAAAACAAAAACCACGATAATTATGGCGAAAAAGATGTATACTAAAAAAGATCTTGAGCTTCGCCGCAATGTATCCAGCATCTTGAAGCTTCTCCTTAAAAAGAGGCTTGCTCTTCTGTTAAGAGCTATAGAGCTATAAAGAAGAGCTATAAGACTCTTCTAAGGCTCTTAAAAGACTCTGCCAAAACCCGGTTTTACAAGGTTCGTCCCACCAAGCGCTATTCTCTACCTTGATTGCCCGCAAAAAACTTGACAGAGTAGATCCGTATTTGAGAAAATGCAAGTGAATTAAATATATTATGTCCATCCAGGAAAGCGGGCGGGTTGAATTGCTGGGCTTATTAAAGCGATACCGGGAGTTATTTGTTATCGGCACTCTACTAGTAGTGCCATTGGTTACTTATTTTGCCAACTCCAAGCATGGACGTGAATTAAATATCGTCGATCGCTCTATAATTTGGATCAGCTCGCCTATAACCAGAACAATGACCGCTTGCACCAACTGGATTCGGGCTCAGTATAAAAACGTAGTGGATATTTACAATGCGCGCGAAGAGAATATTCGGCTTCGTAAGGAAAATCAAGATCTTAAAAACATTATGGCCCGAGCTGCCGAAATTCAGGCAGAAAACGAGCGGCTGCGTCGAATGATCGGTTTTGTAGAAAACTCGCGTTCTCCCGTTTTGACGGCGTCAGTAATTGGAGAAGCTCCGGTCATGAATCTACTCACCATAAAAATTGGCAAGGGATCGGAAGACGGAGTTCAACGAGGAATGGCAGTGGCGGCTAGCGAAGGGATTGTCGGCCGAGTGCTTAATAGCGCCAGCCATAGTGCCGACGTTCTGCTAATATCCGATGCCAATTTCGTAGTTCCGGTACGAGCGCAACGTTCCCGCGCTCGCGCCAAAATTATTGGACAGGGGCTGCGTGCCAAACCTATGTTAGCCCAAGCATTGCGAACCGACGATTTTGAGGATGGCGACATTTTGGTCACATCGGGAACCGACGGGGTATTCCCCAAGGGATTGACTATTGGACGAGTTACCAATGTAATACGTCCCAGCTACGGAATGTTTCTGTCGGCTGAGGTGGTGCCCACTGCCAATATAGCAATGCTGGAAGAAGTTTTTGTTTTGTTGGGGCCACCCGGACTCGAAGAAATGCCCTCAGCGTTTCTGCGCCAGCCATAGGCAATCAACTCGATGAAGCTAATAGCTATCAGTGTACTTGCGTTATTGCTTTTGGCCGTGGAATGCGCCCTACTACGGTCGCTACGATTATCCATCGCCCGAGCCGACGTAGGAGTGGTATTAGTTCTTTTTTTTGCCCTGCGCTGCCCAGTTTTAGAAGGAGCAATTGGCAGTGCGGTAATAGGCTACCTCGTGGATGTTCTCTCCGGGCAGCCTAGCGGCCTATATGTGTTCACCGCGGTATTGACTTTTCTTTTTTCTAAATTCATTGCCCCTTTGGCGGAAGTTCGATCGACTACTGTTTTGGCGGCTCTCGCTGGTTGTTTAGACGTGCTGCATAATGTGACTACTTTTGGATTAGTACGATTATCCGGCCAAAGAGGAGTTTCCTACCTATCCATGGTAGGGGCCATTTGTGCATCAGCAGGTTTGACCTTCCTGACTGGCTGGCTTATCTGGCCACTTCTCAAAAAGATCGACGCGCTTTTCAAAAAGCCTGACATCGAGTTTCCGCATCCACTTAAACCCAAAAGACTGGCAAGCTGGCGTTCGCGCCGTGACTGGGCAAAATAGGTAGCCGCATGATCGGTTGGCGTTGTTGCCGATATCGACAATCCTCCGACGATCCCAGAAAATAAAAACAGAAGTTGACTCAAAGAATGAGGAAAATCTGCAGAACTTCCTTAGGCGCAGGGATATGTAAAGGATCGCGTATTTTGCGAACCTCCCCCATTGGCAGAGTATAATGAAAATAAATACGACCAATGTGACTGGAAAGCACATATTGGCGCAGATTTTCAAATGACTAAAATATTCGGTTGCTTTGCTGGCAAGCTTGCGCTCGCGCCGTAACTGGGCAAAACAGGTGGCATTTGTCTGACACTTAGTGATACCTAGCTGATGTAGGAATCTTGCTTTTTGAATTTATGGTCTGAATCTTGGAAGATTCTTCCCAATGCCCTTGATGATTGGACAGCAAACGGGAGGGGGCCCCTTTCGGGCTCGATTTATCGTGATGGCGTTGCTGATGACGCTAAGCATGGTCATTCTTCTCGGTCGCCTTTACCAACTACAAGTCATCCACGGTAAAGAATACCGGGAAAAGAGCATTGATAATTTTATCAAAGAGGCGCGCGTTCCTGCTGATCGAGGAATGATTCTCGATCACCGTGGTCGCATATTGGTAGACAACCGTCCTAGCTATAACGTGACGTTGACTCCAGCTTTTTGCCAAACCCGCCATGCTCCCAAAGACTTCTGCGTTCACGAAGTGATTCCTAAATTGGCAACTTATTTGGCGCTCGATGCCGAAGAAACTAACCGGGTCATTGAGCAGTACGAAAAAGCTAAGGGTTTGGAACGGTTTCGAGACCTTACTGTACAGGTTGATGTGCAACTCGACTCATTGGATAGAGTGGAAGCAAATCGCATCTTTGATTTACCGGGGGTCGATTACGTAGCTGCTCCTCATCGAAGGTATATTTATTCCACTCTCGCTGCCCATGTGCTGGGGTACATGAACGAAGTCAAAGCATCGGAGATTCGAGAAGGGTATTTGCCTGGTGACTATGTGGGGCGACAAGGCGTAGAATTGCGGTTCGAGTCTTATCTAAAGGGAAAAAATGGAATTCTGCGAACCCAGGTAGACGCCAAAGGGCGCAAAAGGCTTCCCTCCCATCGCCTTTATTCTGCTCATGAGGACTCTTTCGCCACCCGCCATTCCGATTTCTTTCCCAAAGATGTGGAACGACTTTCCCCTGCGGTTCCCGGACATAATCTGATTCTGTCGCTGAATCTTCCTTTGCAACAAGCAATGGAAAAGGCTTTTGAATCCACTCCCGCCGGCGCTGCAGTCGTATTGGATGT
>JBNKEI010000099.1:0-30173 GCA_050288705.1 Myxococcales bacterium | reverse complement strand
TTGGTCGTAAATTGAACGCAATTCTCTTAAGCAATCTTCATCGGCATTGCGAGGCAGATGCTCCATAGCGTTACGCAAAAAATGGACATAGCATCGTTGCCAAAGCGCGCTAGTTAACTTTTGCGTTATAGCTGATTTCAGCCCTTCATGGTGGTCGCTTACTACAAATTCTACGCCGCTTAATCCTCGCTTAATAAGACGTTCAAGGAAATTGCTCCAACTCATGGTGCTTTCGCGATTGGCAAGTTCAACCGCAAGTATATTACGCTGGCCATTAGTATTAATACCAATGGCTATAAGTACAGCACGACGATGTACGACTCCATTCTCTCGTACTCGCTCGTAACGGGCATCTAAAAGCAAATATGGATAAGCTTCTTCAAGAGGTCGCTCAGCGAATGATTTAAGATTTTCGTCGAGAGTTTTGTTAACCCTACTAACCGCGCTGGCACTAAATTCGTGACCGCACAATTCCTCAGTGATCGCCTTAACTTTTCGAGTTGATACGCCTTGAACATACATTTCAATCAGACTCGAAACCAATGCTTTCTCGCTGCGTTGATATCGTTCGAATAATTCAGTACTAAATCGCCCTTCACGATCTTGAGGTACACGAATTTCTAGCTTTCCCACCCGAGTAATTAAATTTCGATCATAATAACCGGCTCGATACCCACAGCGCCCTTTATTACGTTCACCTTTGGCTGCGTTAAGTGTGTTCGTCATCTCCGCTTCAAGGCATTCCTGAACTGTTTTTTTTACTATTTCTTGTAACCAATCCTTGTCTGACTCCAATATCATTTTTACACTAGGTAACGTCTCTCGGGCCATGGTCTCTTGTCTCCTTTGGGTGCAACCTAGGAGATGCCATGACTCGAGGACTTCTGCAGAACTTTTGCAACACTATCTTCTATGCCAGCATGCCCTTTGGAACCAACGAATCAACAACCGCTCGCAAGCAAGCCATGGCCTGGGCTGATGCCACTGGAATGAGGCTCAAGCTGGCCAGAAAGATGTACGCTTGGCGCTTAGGAGAAATACTGCCGGATTGCAGCATCGAGGTGCTTCGAGGAATTGAAGGCGCCCGTATGAAAGAGACCTATCGTCTACTGGCGCAACAATTCGGCGTACATTGAGCCGGTCGTAAGTACGACAGAGCGAATCCGGATGCCGCGGATTTAGTGAACCAAGCCATTAATCATGCTGCAACTGCGGTGGAAGCAGCAGCAATGATCGCTGTAGCGCTAACCAGCACTTTGCCGCAGCTAGGGTTTATTCACGAAGACTCATCCAATTCGTTCTGCCTAGACATCGCCGATTTGTTTCGAGATTCAGTGACTCTTCCGGCGGCCTTTGGGGCAGTTAAAGAAAGCCAACGGACAGGCGCTGAGATAAACGCTGCACGCGAAAGCTGGCTGGGAAGATGTTTCGAGAAAAGCAGTTGGTGGCAGAGATGATCAGTAAAATCAAGGGGCTCTTTGATGCCGATGACGGTAATGGTCACCTGTGATGTGCCCGCGCGATTTCGCGGTTTTCTAGCATCTTGCATGCTGGAAATAGCACGAGGAGTATACACATCACCTCGGATGAACCACGGACAGCTCCAGCCTTTATCTCGGTTGCATATTTCTTTCGCTTCTTACGCTGCTTGGTTTCTTGGTCCATATTCGACACCGTACTCGTACTTAGGTTGGTGTCCACTAAATCGGATCAAGCCCAGCATGAAGTCGAGGAAGCCTTGAGCCTCGACAAGCTCGGCATGAACGGATTTATTGCAGCCTCTCTTTATCAACAAAGAAGGGTGCTGAATAGATACGAAAAAACAATATTGAGAATTGATCTGCAATAGTGTATATCCCAAAGTAAGTAATAGTACATAATGGCAACTCATTAGCGTTAGTAACTTATATTGAGCATGAGAAAAAATGAAATGGATTAGACGACTTGGTTGGCTTCTCCTAATAAGCTCTCTATTTAGTTGCAGCTTGTTACTTGATTATGGAGATGCTCCGGAAAGAGATACCCCCAGAAAGACCTGCATCCCTGAGACTACTCAAGAACATTGCCGTCGAGCCTGTGGTTCTGAGCCGTGGGTCGACCAATGTGGCCAGCAGCGTGAGGCATGTGAATGTCCCTCGGTTGATTTGCCTGGCTACCAGCTTGTATGGCGCGACGAATTCAACGGGACCGAAATTGATAGTTCGAAATGGACTGTCAGTGCCGAAAAGTGGGGGAACGCCACAAACTCTGCCTCAGCCGTAAGCATCGCCGACGGTCTGCTGACCATCACTTCTTATACTGAGCAGGGAGAACATTTCGCCGGACAGGTGGAGTTCTCGGGCACGGTTCTATTTGGTTTTATCGAGGCGCGGATTCGTTTTCAGTCAAGCCCAGGTGTTGCGGCGAGATTCTGGCTCCAGTCATACCAAAATGGCGAGCCGGTTGGCGATCCAGCAACCGCTGGCGCCGAGATCGCAATCGCTCAACACCCGGCCGATAAAGATGATAACGACCCCAGTAAAATGGTTGGTGTAAGCGTACAGTGGAATGGTCACGAAAACTGGGAAGGGTATTCCGTTACTAGTCCAGATTTCAATGAGGCCTGGCATACCTGGGCGTTGCTCTGGACCGACATTGGTTACGAATTCTATATGGACGGCGTTAAAAAATGGATGACCTCAAATGGAGTATCCAAACATGAGGAGCATTTGCGCTTTAGTAGCACGATAGCGGACTGGGTGGGACCGATTCCTTCTGGTGACCTCGGCTCCCTCGCGAATAGTACGACCAAGATGGAAGTCGACTGGGTGCGAGTGTGGCAGAAACCATAAAGAGGGGATGATTTTGGCGCCCAGAGATTTACCCTGACAAGTCGGTTAGTCCTTGGAAAACTCAAGCTCCCGAAATGCTTGGCAAACATCCGCTGGCAATAGTTTTAGGACTTCTGAAAACTCGGGTTCGGCGACTAGGCGCACTGCTGCACGCTGTGGTTTCGGAACGAGGCGTAGCACCTCGCCAAATGCCTTGATGGCTTCTGCGTGTCGGTTCTGTAAGGCCATGCAAAAACCGGGGAATCCACGAGGATCTCTTGCGGCTACTAATTCTGCGCGCTTACCTGTCGGCACAAGCTCTAGTACCTTGCCAAATGCCTTAATAGCCTCAGTATGACCTTCCTGCAATGCCATAAAAAATCCTGGATATCCGTCGACACTTTTTGCGGCTACCAATTCAGCGCGCTCATTTGGGGGCACTAATTCCAGCACCTTGCAAAACGCCTTAATGGCTTCGGCATGCCCTTCCTGTAATGCCATGAAAAACCCTGGGGCATCGTTGTTGGCATGTTTTGCAGCGATCAATTTAGCCAGTTCATTGTCGTGTACATACTCTAGCACCTCGCCAAATGCTTCGATGGCGTCAGCATTTCCGTTCTGCAATGCCACGTAAAGCCCCGAACTCTCACCGGGTCTTCCGGCCAAAACATTGATTATCTTATCTGATGGCCAGTTTCTCATTTCCTTATTCAAGCGCCGCATATCGCCTGCGAAATTGCCAACCATCATATAAAAATAAATCGACGCATTGATTTCGTTATCTTTGGTACAAGTTATCAGTGATCTGCTTTCACTGGCGCCAACCATATTTCGCTGTGATTCTGGGCGGACAAACATTATGGAATAGCAATCCTCATAATAGAAGTGATACAAATCGCTATCATGTATAAAATCTTTAAGCGTCATGGTCTCAAAGGTGCACAAACTATCGGAGGCAGCGCGTAGATGATTAGTTGTAGAATTAGGATCGAAGAAAGTCATTACATAGTATGGTATTTCGTTCTTTTTCTTTATTATTAATTCCACGCTCATTACATGATTAATTGAATGCAATAATATCAATTGCTTAGATTTTCCTTTTGCTTCCATTGTTACAAACTGTTTAACTAGCTGTTGGCCAAAATTGTCATTGTGAATCAAATGAACTTCGCGAGCATGCGCAATGAGATGACAATGTTCCTCTTCAATTTTAGAAGAAACATTGGCTCTGATCGCTTCCAAGTTTTCGAACTGATTGTAATCGAACTTAAAATTTGGATGTCGTTCTTTCACTGATTGTCGATGCTCGACTAGATGTCTGCAAACTATCCAGTCGTTAGAATCGGGAAAATTCGTTCTGTTATTGAGATTTATCGGCACACCTCGTTTTGGTGAATAATGAGGAATTTCCTTCATTACCCGTTTTATTCTTAGATCGCTGGGAGAAACTTCCTCTTTTTCTCGAAAGAAGGGATTTTTATCGGCTTTTTGCATGAGAATGGCGCGTTGAATATCAGTCCTATTCTCTCTGGTCGCATATCGCCACAGGTCTGCAACTGTCCTGGCTTTCTTAAAATTGATCAACTCGCTTTTTGCTTTGAGTACTCCGCCGGGGTCCAAACCATACCGAAAGGCATGGTCGCAAGAAGACAATTGGTCGCAATCGATATCCTGGTAAAGGTTTTGGGCGCGGCGTGCGTATTTCAATAATTTGCGCACACCATTGCCGGCAGTCTGACTGAAATTGACTTCTCTGGGGTTTGCTCCGTCTTTCAGAGCCTGCCTAGCTTTAGTCAAATCGCCATCTGTGACTGCGCGTTCAAGCTGAAGCGTAGGCAAATTTCCAGTGCTCGCATGAGTGGGTGTTTTTAGAATGTCTTGGTGTTGGTTTTTGTTTTTGCTTTCTTCAGTGCTCCAATAGCGCGCAAATAGATTCCTCGTAAAAGGGTTACTTATCATTGGCGTCTCCAGCTACTTTGCATTGGCGTACTTGTACTTGCTTTAAAAATAGGAATACCTAACGAGGTTTAAAAAAACATTGAGTTATATAAAGATCTCTGTCATCACACATGCAGATTAGCGATCTATCCTAAGATTATAGCTGATAACTAGGAGCAAAGGAATCATGAAGAGTCAAGGTAGTGTATCGGTGGGAAGCCCATCGACTAAAAGACCAATTTTACAAGACATTCTTTCCATATCGTCCAAAAAGGGCAAGGCTGTATCCAGTCTCAATACCTCCAGAACTGAGGAACTCCTCAACGAAGGATACTCTTCTGATGATACTGAGGATTGCCCGAGCCCAAGCTTTCGATTGTGGCTTGGCAACAAATCACCGGAAAGCACCTTCGAAGAGCATTCTTTAGCTTCCTTGGCTTCAAGACAAGGAGACCACACAGATTTATTCGATGACTCAGGTAGGCTGAGCGAAGACCTTGCTAATGAACAGGAACTACCCGAACCGTCAATCGATAGGTCTCAGGTTAATTCCATTTCAGTTGGCAATTTTTTAGACAAACCCGCACAAGATGCTCTCGACATTCTCAAGGGCGAAATTCGTGAAGATACGAGAAAGACTATACTGACTTCCCTTAAAAAAATTATCAACAAGAATAAAATCAAAAATAATAAATTAGTAACTCTCAAAGATATAATTACTGATAGGACCGTTTTTTTAGGCCTAAAACATACTATTAATAGAGAGCATAGATTTATAATATATAAAGCAATAGGTATAGAGGAAAAAGAAGCCGTTAGTATCGTCAATAAGAACCCATTTTTAGAAAACAAGCATTTAACCAAGCTAATCGAAAAAGACAAAAAAAGGTCCCCTCTTTACGGCCACGACTCACTCCAGAAAATAATCGACTCGGTTGGCAGTGACCAGCGTTTCAGCGAGGAAATATCGAGCATGCTAAATTACTTATCTGATCGACAAGGGACAGAAGTGCCAAAGAAAAGCAAACCTCAATCCAGCCAACCAGCTTCACATAGAACCCCGAATTCGGCTAATAGGTTTTCTGCTCTCGATGCCGTTGATACTATCAGAGATGTCGATGGCGTAGACTCACTACGCGAAGCACTATTGCAATCGGATATCCATAATCAAGGCATGGATGAACTTACAACAGCTTTCCAAGCCATTGTAAGCTACCTCGACAAGACTTCAGGCTCAGCCAATGCTGGTTAGGTTGTAAAAGCTTAGCTCAACGGATGACGTTCCAAGTATGTGTCATCCGCCATGACATCTCTTTTCGGCCAACTATGCAGAACTGCATTCGGATTAACCGCGCTAGTCCGTTCGTCTCCACCGCGGAGCATGTTTATCAGTGCCTATTTCTGACAATCCACGCCTCGCTCGATCTGCATCGAGCGCAGCCTTAGCTTCATCTTTGTCGTTAAAATAACCGACAGTTATCCTTTGTCCCTGATGTGAATACTTGGCAACCCATTTGTTTTTAGCTTTATGCCAGGTCACTCCGGAAATATTAATGGGTTCCCTATGTGAATAAGACGACCCAGCCTCTTGCGCGGCTTGCTGCAGTGCTCTATATGCTTCTTCGGCGTTGTCAAATTTCCCAACATATACTGTCTTTTTGTCACTATCCCTATATTGGGCTTCAAATTTATTTTTACTCTCACTCCAGTAAACACCGGGATACCCAGAACTAGACGTTTTCCTTGTTACGGATGATGTCGCAGAGCTGTAACTCGGTTCCCGGTAACCATTCTCTTCCTGCCACTTTCTCGTCTCCTCTCGTCTCTTCATATCACTTTCAGTTAGTCTAAGGCTTCCTGTAGTTGGACGTGAATTATTTATATTCATAATTAATATGGTCTCTTTATATTAAGTTTGTGTTTTTTGTTCAATGCTACGCATGCTCGCTATCATCTTGTTTTCCACCGATGATTCTCGTTTTTTGCATATAAAAGTTGCTAATTTGCTGCCGTTTGAGAACTTCTAGGAATGGTCGTGTCCATGGTGGACGCAAGCTTTACTCGGCTCCATAAGCTGGAGGTTCCCTAGGTTGAACGCAGTTATCACCTCACCGACCGAGACCTGCGGCGAGATGTAAACCTTGATGCCCGCAGCTTCGAGCTTGTTCAGCGCTCCCATGCCAATCCCAACAACCACAATAGCGTCGATCTGTTCGCCCTGCAGAGCATGCAGCGGCATGCACATGCCATGATTGTGATGCTGGTTGCCGTTGACTATTGTGCGGCAGCTACTTGTTTCCGTGTCTACCATCATAAATAGCGGCGCAGAACCGAAGTGAGCGAAGATCGTACTCTTAAGACCGCTGTCTACCTCTACAGGAATACAAATATTCATGGCTTATAATCCCTTTCTTTTGCCAGCATTAAATATTGTGCCGGTGGCAGCACTGCCGTCCATCCACCTGCACAGAGCCACCTTCAATACGGAGCGCTTTTCCATGCACTAGCGCATCTGCTATTTTCCGGTGAGCTACATCGATGATCCGACTAAAAGTCGCGCGCGAAACGCTCATTTGCTCCGCCGCCTGTTCCTGGTAGAGACCCTTAAGATCGGCTAGACGCACGGCCTCGAACTCATCAAGGGTCATGACAACTTCATCTAGCTCGGCTACCGGGACACCTACAGGCTTAAAAACTGAGGCAGCGGGCTTTCCCGTAATACGTCGGCAACAGTGCGGTCGTGGCATTTTCGCAGCTCCTTAGTAATTATGAGCATATGCTCAATAATCAGTCAAGGAGCGAAAATAAACACGCTAGCGCTCATTTCCGCAAAGGCTCATTTTCCCAAAGATCGTCACCACCGAACTCTAAGCAGCAAGACTCATAAGCATAGGTGCATTCATCGCACAAAGAAAGCCCCTCCCACTCGAGCGCATCTGATTTACCGCAGCGCTCGCAAGCTAGATTCTGCGCGCCGACCTCTTTTTCCTGTCCTTCTTTCTGGCCAGTCGGCGAGAATTCGCTTTTATTCTCCATTTAATTATCACCCTCTGCTAAATGTAATATCAAAAATTCCATTATATATTGCTGAAATGCAAGGCCGGGTGTCGCTTATTGCTAGATTATTAGTTCAACTATACGTTATACGCCGGGCGTCATGCCAGTTTAAGAACTGATAAGCAATAAGTTTAACACCCATTTCTTATATATTTTCGCACCTGCTCTCGTGAACGCTCGATACTTTCTTTTAAATCGATTCCAGCAGCTAAATTGGCAGCTATTCCTGAAGCCAACCGGCAACCTGTGCCGCGGTTGCAATTATTAATTCTTTCTTCCCGAAACCAAGTAACTCTACCACCTTCAAATAGTAAATCACTTGGTGGTCCATAAAGATGACCGCCCTTGATTAATACCTGCCGAGCTCCGCGAAGTACCAAGCGATTAGCCGCTTCTACCATCAATTCTTCGTTTCTAACCGCTATACCAGATAATAAAGACGCTTCCTGAAGATTAGGGGTAATTAGGTCTGCTCGCTGAATAAGCTTCCAATAATCGTCAGGAGTTCCCTCAAATAGTTTACCTGCTGACGAGCTTTGCCAAACCGGATCAACCACTACTGGCTTTTGGGCCAATGGACCCTGTAGCAATGCAACTATCTGCGAAAGCAACTCTTTGTTTCCCAACATTCCCAACTTAATCGCGGCAATTTCGCCATCTTCTAGCGCCGCGGCGACTTGTCTTTCCAAAGCAGTAACCGAAACCGCTTCCATACACAGCATTCTTTTACTTGATTGGGCGGTAATAGCTGTTGCGCAAAGAACTGGCTTTGCCCCCATGGTAAATACCGCTTCCCCATCAGCTAGCAACCCCGCTCGACCTGATGGATCTAGGCCTGCGAGCACCAACACCCTCGGCACAGTTTTGACCAGTTTTCCGACCATGATTACCCTAGAATGTTTTTAAACTGGTGTTGGCGAAAAATGCCTGCCTGATTTTTTGCGCTTGTTCCGATGGGTTGGGCGCTTGGAATATTCCCGAAATCATTGCTACTGCACTAGCCCCCGAAGCAGCCACTTCGCCCACCCTCTCCAAGGTAATTCCCCCAATTGCAACTACTGGAACAGAAACCGCACTGGCCACTTGATTCAAGGCCTCTATTCCCCTTATTGGAGCGGATATCAACTTAGTACTAGTGGCATAAATGGGACCAAATCCAATATAAGATGCTCCCTGCGATATTGCCGTTTTTGCTTCTTCTAAAGTACGAACAGTGGCTCCAATAAGCATTTTTTTGCCGACCAGCCTTTTAACCTCAGGTAAAGGCAGGTCGTCTTCTCCTATATGAACCCCATCTGTACCTGCGGCCAGAGCTACATCTAAACGGTCGTTAGTAATTACCAGGGCCTTGCCTCGCGCCATTTCCATTGCTCGGCAAGCTACCTTCCAGATTTTTATTCCTACTGAGTCTTTCATTCTTATTTGAATTACCGATGCACCGCCGGCTAGGAGCTGCGCAATTTTTGTTTCCATGGATAAATCAGGGCAAACCTCCTGATCGGCAATTCCATATAATCCGTAAAAATTGGAGCAAACCATCTGCGCTTACCAGACTGAAAGAAGAAAATCTTCAATAACCAATAACAAACAAAAAGCTCAACCCGCCCAGAATTGGGGGTTGAGCCAAATAATTAAGCAAACAATGGACTCATGTCACCAGAATGAATCCACTCCACAATTTCCTTCTCGATTTCTGCGTACTTATTTTGGAAACCTAGCGCCTGAGCGTAATCAAGAATTCGCTGGCGTTCAATTTCCGAAATCGAACCATCAGCCATTGCTAACATTACTGCAACTTGAATTGCCATTAGTCGCGTTTCCGGGACTACTAACACTTTAGCCAGCTCAGCAGGAGTTACCTTGGGAGGCGATCGGGGTTTATCTTCCCCTAGCTCTAAGGAGAATGCTTCCATTAATTCAGCTATCATTTCCTGTTCGGTTTCGTGAAGCCCATCGGATTCAGCTATGTCTTGTAGCGCGCCAGCAATGGATATAGCTTCATCGGCGCTAATCGTGAAACCAGGTTGTAACAAAGGCGAAGTAGTTTGTGGTGTATTCATGGCGCCATCGTAGAAGCGATTAGGCTTCAAAATCAAGTCAATATTGAGGGTTATTGAGTCTTTCTTTTAAAAAATTTCATCAGTCTACATTTCTTTGGCTTACCCCACATTGAAACATCTAAAATAGTATTTTTGTGCAAAAATGCCCAATAGAAGGAATTCTATCTATGGGCATGCACTAACAAATGAATTAGACCAAATTCATAATTGAGCCTTTGGTCGACTTGTTTCGAAAACAGAAGGTAATTCTTCCATACCCGTCTTGGCTAGTACATCTCGACGAACAAGCGCACAAACCCCGGTCAGTATAGCTTTTGCCTGGATTGCAGCATCACGTTTTTCTAAAGGCTCCAACCAGGTGCCCTTTACCCACCGATTAAATGCCGCCAAAGAAGGGCCACACCATATTTGAAAATCGTATTTGCGTGATGGTTCACCAATTACTGCCCAACGAGACGAAAGTCCCAAGTACCAACGGAAACATAAAGACATTTTTTCTTTTCCATCATTGCGAACCTTTTCCAGTCTCGCAGGCTCACGAGTCTGCCAATACTTTTCTGTTTCCTCCCAAACCTCAGTAAAAGTGCGCTGGAATATTTGTTTTTCTACTTTTTCTTTTTCATTGGCGGGAATACTTTCAAAACTAGGATAATTTTTGTAAAGCTCTAAAAGTTTTTGCGCTCTCTGCGCATACAAAGTACCTCGCTTTAGAATCTGAACGCGCGCTCCCATTTCAAACATATCTGGAGCTGGGGCCACTGCTACGTCGGCCATATCTATTTCTGAAAGCATTTGCTTTGCCAGAGAAGAAGTTCCCCCTTGAATAGCAATTTGATTAATTGATCCGGTAACCAAATAGTCTGCCCCTAAGCAAAAAGCAGCGTGGGCTGATAACGGATCGCCAATTCCGCCAGCGGCACCAATATGAATAACAATTTTTCGTTTTTGGTAACCGTATCGTTCGTAGGCTCGTTCCCTTTCGCCAATCAATATAGGAATTAGCACCGACAAAGGTCTCTGATCTGTGTGGCCTCCACTATCAGCCTCGGCGGTTATGTCTTGAGCAACTGGCAATATGGCTGCCAATCGAGCTTCTTCTTGGGTAATTTTTCCCAGAGAAACCAATTCTTTAAGAAGTGATTCGGGAGCAGGAGCCATAAAACGAGCGGCTAGTTCAGGCCTGCTCACTTTGGCGAAAATTCTATTAGGTGCTACTATCCGACCATCCGGTAATTCTCGCATTCCCTTTGCCCGATACATGGCAATAGCGGGGGTTATTTCCATAAACGCCGCTGCCTCTATCCGGCGAACTCCATATTTTAGATAGAGTTCCACAGTAGCCATTTCAACTTTCGGTTCAAATGGATTATGCAAAAGGTTAAACCCGTAAGGTTCATGAGAAAGCTCTTTCTGAATTTCTTGTATTGCTTCTTCCACGCGAGATAACGGTAGACCGCCAGAACCAAAAAAACCCATAAAACCGGCTTTACCCATTGCTACCACCAACTCCACGGAAGCAATGCCGTTTGCCATAGCGCCAGTGAGATAACTATAACGCAAATTATGAGCGTCTCTAAATGTCCTCGTCCCCAAGTCTTCCATTCGAACAGCCGGAACCATTCCAGCTAGCTGTTGTACCGAAGAAGGAACAGTCGATGAAAGAACCGTGCGTCCCTCTATTTGCGCCACAAAAAGAGGGTGGTCTAGTAGTTGTAGTAGCTCCAGAGTCGTTTTTGATAAGAAATCATTACTATTTTTGCTGGATGCGATATTGTTATAGGCATAAGACATGATAGCATTCTCCGAAGAAATTTGATCTTACTTGCAATTAGCGATCCATCCCATAAGCTCATTAGAAGTTGCTAAGAAGCTTTACAATAGCTTAAAGTCGCCAATAAAGTCGCCATGCAAAAAATGTGAGCCATATATTTACTGCATAGAGCACGCTACAGCAAGACAAGAATGCGCGAACTGCAATTCGCACTAATCAGCGGGTGCACCTTTTTCGAGTAAGTTTGCTTTTTCGTCCCAGCTTATGGTTAGCTTTTCGTAACCAAGGTTCTAACTCTCGATCATCCCATCGCATTAGCGCCTTTTGCATTTTTTTATCGTCAACATCCCGTGCAACCGTCAGGGGCTTCATGGCCAGTGGATCGATTCCGGTGTAAAACATATCAGTAGCCAATGTCATAGGGGTAGGCATAAAATCTTGTACCTGTTGAGGCTTCCATTGGTGAGATCGTAAATAGTCCCCCAATTTTGCTGCATCTTTTAGAGTACAGCCGGGATGACTAGAAACAAAATAAGGAATTAAATATTGTTTCTTTTTTGCGTTTAAAGATAATCGTTCGAATTCAGTTCTAAACCACTCGAATACTTCCAATTGAGGTTTATGCATAAGTTTCAGAACCCGCGAACTAACATGTTCAGGAGCCACTTTTAGGTGACCCGAAACATGATGGGTCACCAATTCTTCCAAGTATAATTTTCCATATTTGTAATCAGCATGGACTAAATCGTAGCGTAAACCGCTAGCTACAAACACATGATAAACACTGGAAATTTGGCGCACTTTTCTATATAAAGAAATTAGAGATTGGTGTTCGTTTTTGAAATTGCCGCAAATTAAAGGAAATAGACATGATATTCGACGACACTTCGAATAGGCAGAAGGATTGGAACATCCCATTCCCCAAATATTTGCGGTTGGTCCCCCTAAATCAGAAATAGTACCGCGAAAATAATCTTTTTGTTTGATTGCTTGGATTTCCGCGCTAATACTTTCCGGTGACCGCGAAGAAATACTTCGGCCTTGGTGCTGAGTCAAACTACAAAAAGAACATCCTCCTGCACATCCGCGAACAATTTGAACTGATAGCTTAATGCTCTCCCATGCTGGAATTCTACGCGATCGATAGACCGGATGAGGATCACGAACGAAAGGAAGCGCATGATTAGCATCAAGCTCAGAAACAGTTAATGGCGGTTGAGGAGGAGTAACCGCCAGCCAGCGGTCTTTATGCTTTTGCAGCAGCAAACGAGCATTTTCCGGATTATGTTCCTGGTGATACAAATTGGAAAATCTCGCATAAGCCCAGCGGTCGTGACAAATTTCTTCGTAGGATGGCAGTACTAGTGCTTCTCGTCCCTTTTTTAACCATTGGGATACGAGATTGCCTTCCTGTTTGCAGGATAGGGCTACTCCTGAAATGTGGTGAATACTACATGGCTCAATTCCTGCCGCAAATTGCTGCGCCACCTGAAGAATGGTTTTTTCCGCTTGTCCATACACCAGCAGGTCCGCTTTGGCGTCAAAGAGAATAGACCTGCGAACGTGGTTGTCCCACCAGTCATAATGGGCCAGGCGGCGCAGAGAAGCCTCCAAGCCGCCGATTATGACCGGAACGCCAGGGAAGGCTTCTCGACAGCGTTGGGTGTAAACAATGACCGCTCGGTCTGGCCGCAGGCCCGCAGTGCCGTCTGGTGAAAAGGCATCTTCTCTTCGCCGGCGACGATGAGCGGTGTAGTTATTGACCATGGAATCGAGATTGCCAGAGGTGACTCCAAAAAAAAGCTTGGGTCTTCCCAACTGACGAAACGGCTCAACGCTTTTCCAGCAAGGCTGCGGCAAAATTCCCACTCGGTAGCCAGCAGACTCCAATACTCGGCCTATTAACGCAGCTCCAAACGAAGGATGGTCAATATATGCATCACCAGTTACCAGAATTATATCGAGCTGGTCCCATCCACGATTACGCACCTCTTGCCAGCAGATTGGTAAAAATTGTTGCATAGGTGCGATCTTAAGAAAAAGTTAGAATCTCATCGGCATTACCACCGCCGTAAAGCTTAGATCACTAGGAGGACGCAAAACCCCTGGGCTCTGGTCATCAGTTAGACAAAATTCCACGGTGTCTGACTCTATGCAATTGAGAACATCAATGACATAGCGAGCATTAAATCCGACGTTAATGGTGGGACCGGAATAGGAAATAGGGATGTCTTCTTTTCCTTCGCCAAGGTCGGGATTCTGACTGGAAATTCTTAACCGGCCCTCAGATAGCTCGAAGCGGACTGAGTGTGACTTTTCCTCGGACATTAAGCTAATAAGTCTTACTGTCTCTAATAAGAGTTGACGAGAAACAATTATCGACCTTTCCGAGTACCTGGGAATTACGTCTTGATATTCAGGAAATTGCCCATCAAGCAGGCGCATAATCATTGACAAACCGCTTTTTTTAAAAACTGCCGAAGTCTTGCCAAACCCAAGAAAACATTCCGCGTCAGAATCTTCTTCCACCAGTTTTTTTAGCTCAAACAGTGCCTTGCGAGGAATGACAACCCCCTTATGCAAGTCGAAGCTGGAAACAATCGGTCGCTCCACCATACTTAAACGATGACCATCGGTAGCTACTACCCTCACAGTTTGTCTTTCGGTTGGCTCAAAATACAAGCCATTAAGAATATACCGGGTTTCATCGGTAGAAATCGCATAGGAAGTCATATTGATCATTTCTACCAGTGTCTTTCCCTCAGCCTTTACCAAATTGGAATCTTCTTCCTTTGGAAGAGCAGGGTAGTCGCTCGCAGGCATTCCCATTAACTTCATGTTGACTGACCCGCAGGTCAGCCGCACGACATGATTGGGATCTAGTTTCAAAGTAACTAGGTTATCGGGAAGGGTGCGAGCAATTTCAAAGAGGTGCTTAGAAGAAAGAGTAACTGCTCCTTCTTGAAGAACTTCTGCGGGATGCTCGGATACTAAACCAATATCCAGGTCAAAGGCAGTAAAGACCACGCTCTGAGAAATCGCTCTTATTAGAACGTTAGCAAGAATAGGAATTGCGGTTTTTTTTTCGGCGATTCCTTGAGCGCGGTGAAGAGCCCGGGTCAGTTCATCGGCTGCAATTCTTAGTTCCATGGCGTTCCCTACCACAATGACTGTGGAAAAATAAAGTATCTGTATATAGGTAGAAGCAGTAGGTCCTGTGGAAATGTGGATAACTTGTTTAAGTGTACATAATCTCGTTCAAAATTTTCTAAGAAAACCTGTGTGCTACTCAATAGGAAACTGTGTAACAATTGGCCTAAATGGTTGTCAACAGTTTGAGCACTATATCACCACAACATTCTCTACAGGTTTCCACAGGTTTTTCCACAGGACTAATAGTGTTAGTTTTAATTACTTATAGAGTAAAGGAGGTTGCTATTGGCGATGGGAGAAAGGTGGGCAATGCTTTCAAAAGCACAGCAAAACGACCTCTTCTGAGTCGTTGCGTGCTTGTCTGTAGGATTTCTTAACCTCTAGGTAACGAACCGTAGGTCCTGGGTCGAGGGGGGCTATTAACGCGACTCGGTCGTCTAGGTAGGGAAAAACTATCGAGAAAGCTGACTTGTGAGTTCGTCAATTTCTCTTCTTAAAGCCGAATTACTAGCCATTTCGCTCTCAATTTTTTCGCAGGCAGACATAACTGTCGAGTGATCGCGATTTAGCTGTTCACCTATGGCGGGAAACGAAGCTTGGGTTAACGTGCGAGCCAAGTACATGGCTACTTGTCTAGCGCGAACTAACTGTTTTTGCCGGCGAGGACCTTTAAGATCGCTCTCTAAAACCTTGTAGTACTTGGCAACTATTTTTTGAACTTCCTGAACATCCAGGGGACGAGTAGCAGGAATAACGTCTTTAAGAATGTGTGCAGCTAGAGCTTCGGTCAAAGGTTGCCCGGTTAGAGAGTGGTGGGCGTATACGCGGTTGAGAGCCATCTGCAGCTCACGAACGTTCTTTTGGACTACTCGCGCAATATAGTGGCACACCAGGTCGGGAAGCTCGATACAAAGCTGCTCGGCCTTCTTTTTTAAAATGGCTACCCTGGTTTCGAAGGTTGGTTCCTGGATATCGGCAATGAGACCAGAGGCAAACCGGCTTTTGAGCCGATCAGCTAGCCCCCGGATTTCCGAAGGCATGGTATCGGAAGTAATGGCTACTGGCTTGGTAGACATCTGCAATGCATTGAAAGTAAAAAAGAATTCGTCCTGGGTCATTTCCTTGGTGCCCAAAAACTGAATATCGTCGATGAGCAGGCATTCACATTCTTCGCGGTACTTGCGGCGAAACTCCGGCATTTTATGGTCGCGTACCGCTAGAATGAACTCATTGGTGAATTCTTCGCTGGAACAGTAAAAAATACGGCAAGCAGGATTCTTCTTAAGCAAATTATTGCCAATGGCATGCAGCAAATGCGTTTTACCTAACCCTGTTCCGCCATACAAAAATAGTGGGTTAAAGGCTTTACCCGGATTGTCGGCTACTGCTTGTGCTCCCGCGCAGGCAAGTTGGTTGGATGGTGCGGAAACGAAATTATCAAACACAAATCTTTTATCGATACGTGTTGATTCGGAAGAAACCTTGACTGCTGACGTTGCTAGTGGAGGTGAAGTTAACGCTGGAGCCGTTACTACTACTGGAGGAGGGTGGGTTTTCAAGTTGGTGTCGATGACCCATTCGATTTCTACAGGGGTAGAGAGCTCGGCTTCAAGAGAACAAACCAAGTCGTCGCGAAAGTGGTCATCAATGAAATCCCTATAGAACTTATCAGGAGCCGCCAGAAGGATTCTTCCTTCTGGGGAGAGCCCTTGGCAATAAATGCGACAGACCCATCCGTGGACGTACTCACTTCCGGATAGCCGTGGAGAAGCTACGGCCCGCTGAAACGCTCGGATGACGCGCTCGGAATCAGAACTGGTCAATGCGGAGGCGGACGTTATCAAGGCGGTACCTAACTGAAAAACGAGAAAGGGATACTTAGCTAGCAAATCGAGTACTAAGGCATCAACATAAAAACTTCGTGACGAGTCGAAGGATAGGCTTGTCCATTAATCTTGACAACATAAAGTCTGCTCTGGTTGTATACCTCAATTCTAAAGCTATATAGATGAACGAAGGAGTTCTTTCCGTGGCCAAGCGTAAGCCGACTTATCAACCTAGCAAAATAAAAAGAAACCGTACCCATGGTTTCCGCAAGCGGAATTCTACCGTTGCCGGGCGCTGCGTTCTAAAGCGTCGTCGTGCCAAGGGGCGCAGGCGGCTGGTAGTTGCTGCGCCGAAAAAGTAGTGAGTTATTTGTGAAGGCAGGTCCTCGGAAACCGGAGCAACTGCAGGAGTGTGCGGGGTTATTTGACACCGTAGACGAGTCGCTCCCTCAGGGGTTTCGACTGAGGCGACGTGCTGAAATTAAGGAAGTACAGGAACACGGGCAGAAGTATGTGTCTGGGTCTCTGATAATGATGGTGTCGCCAAGTCAGTTGGGGTACCGTCGCCTCGGAATAACTGTTAGCAAGAAGGTTGGAAATGCGGTAGTTCGCGCGCGTGTGAAACGGTTGTTCCGAGAGATTTTTAGGCGCAGGAGAGTGTTGTTGCCTCCCTCGTGTGATGTGGTAGTTATCGCGCGCGCATCCGCTTCAAAGAAAGGTTATTGGAAGCTGCTAGAAGAATTTGAGTCGGCAGCGCAGCAGGCACGACGGCAGTGAAAGCCAGATCCGGCATAAGAATGAAGATGACTGAATTCGTTCGTGGGACCGGTGGTATGGTCTCAGGGTGGGTCGTGAGGGGCGTGTACTTCCTCATTTGGTTGTATCAACGGATAATTAGTCCCTGCTTACCAGCTTCTTGTAGGTTTTTTCCAAGCTGTTCGGTTTATGCGCAGCAAGCGCTGTGCCGCCACGGGTTTTGGAAGGGTAGTGTGCTAACCATCCGCCGTTTGCTGCGCTGTCACCCTTTAAATCCCGGGGGAATCGATCCGGTTCCTTAGTTTCAATGGTTTAGGAGATTTTTGATGGATCCTCAAAGAGATCAACAGAAGCGCTTGCTTATTGCTATTCTACTTTCTAGCTTGGTGATGCTAGTATGGTTTGCATTAACCAAAAAAGAAACCCCTCCGCCTCAAGGTGAATCTCAAGCACCTACACAGAAAAAGGAGCAGGAAAAACCCGGGGATAAGGTGGAGGAAAACGGAGGTTTGGTAAAAGAAACAAAGCCACCAATCTCTTCTATTCCCGAAAAAACTGTGGTCTTGAAGACTCCTGCGCAGGAACTATTCTTTAGTAACCTGGGCGGAGGTATTTCTCAAGCCATTATTCGTAATGGCGGAAAATGGCCGGAGTACAAATTTAGCTCCCGGGAACATAATTCCAACGGTACCTACTCTCCAGTAGACGTAGCCCCGGTCCGAAAAGGCATGGCTATTCCCGGGTCTACCGAAATAAAAGGTGAATTAAACCATCCTTTTAGAGCTACTTATCAAGTAGAGCAGGCCGAGAACAGAGTTACTTTTCGGTCGCAAGGTGAGGATGTAAATGTAGAAAAGCTTTATCGGCTTAGTCCTAATGGATACGAATTGAGGTTGGAGGTTCGAGTCACCAACCAGGCTTCCGAAGCAAGGAGGGCATCGTTAGTAGTAGCTTATCCAGTTTGGATTGATCCTGCTAAACAAACCAAACGTGGTGGTTTTTTAAGTTTTTTGGCCCCTGGGTCCGAGGCTTCGCAGGCAATATGTAGACATAATGATTCTAATTCAACTGGTGAGGAAAAACCACAGTCATTTTCTGGGCCGGTGCAATTCGCGGGTTTTGATCAAAGATACTTCATGGGGGTGGTATTTCCGCGATTCTCTTCACCTTCCAGTTGCTGGCTTGCGCAAACCGAAGATGGAGTCCGTGAGGCCAGAGTAGAAACCAACTTAGGAGTTTTAGAGCCTGGGCAAACCGCCACGCGCGAATTTGGCCTGTATTTAGGACCAAAGGCTCATGACGAATTGAAGAGAGTCTCTTTGGCCAATTCTATTGGTGCGGGACTGACGACTATAGGAGAGGAACCTGAAACGGGAAGCTTTGCTATGGTAGATCCTGAGCTTACCGACGCAATTGATTTTGGTTGGTTTGCGGTTATTGGTCGGATTCTCTTGGAGATTTTGAAAGTATTTCAAGGGTTTGTGGTTAATTGGGGGATTGCAATAGTTCTTTTAACGGTTTTAGTTAAGTTATTACTGTATCCATTAAGCCATAAACAGATGCAGGGTATGGAGGCAATGCGTAGACTCCAGCCCAAAATGGATGAACTGCAAAAGAAATATGGGAAGGATCGAGAAAAGCTTAATATGGAGAGAATGAAGCTTTTTCAAGAAAATAAGGTGAATCCATTAGGGGGATGTTTACCGCTAATCATTCAAATGCCAGTTTGGTTTGCGCTCTATCAAACATTGCTATCTTCCTTTGAATTATATCATGAGCCTTTTATTAGATTTTGGATTTCCGATCTTACTCTGCGGGACCCATATTTTGTACTACCTATTGTAATGGGGATTACCATGTTTATTACCAATAAAATGCAACCACTAATGGGAGACCCGGCTCAAGCTAAAATGATGCTCTACTTTATGCCTGTATTTTTGACTGTGATAATGTTGAACGTCCCTGCCGGGCTAGCATTATATATTTTTACAAATAATATTCTTACTATTATTCAGCAAAAATGGTTGCGAAGGAAATTTAAAGTGGCAGTTCCGAAACCAGCTTTGAAAAAAGGATGATTGATAGTTTGATAGTGAACTCGTGTTACCATTCCCGTTAATAACAGTTGGTGTTTTAACGGGAATGTAAAGGGTGCATAAAGATGGCGGAAGAATCAGATTCTCTTTTTACCGCGGCACTATTGAAGCTTTCGTTTAGACTAGCGTGCAATGATCATGTTCCTGGCTATCAAAATGTTTATCAGGGAGTGTTGCGCGATTTAGAGTTAGAAGATGAAGCGGTAGAAAAATATTTGGAACATAATTACGATACAGTGCTAAAGGCTGCTCGGGGGAAAGAGAGAGGGGAAGATTAGTAGATATTTCACCGATTGAGTGTTCGTATTTTTATTGGCTCTCGAAGAGGGGTTATGGCTGAGCGCCCATTCTTCAAGGTATTTGATTCTATATATTTGGAGATTAAATGGAAACCATTGCCGCTTTGGCCACTGGACATGCTCCTGCTGGCGTATCGATAATTCGTCTCTCTGGAAAAATGGCATTGGATTGCGCGAGAAAGTTAGTGGCATTACCCGATCCTATGCCGGTGCGCAAAGCCATGCTGCTTTCTTTCATTCATCCGATTTCTAAGGAAAAAATCGATGAAGGGATAGTACTATATTTCCAGGCTCCCGCATCTTTTACTGGGGAAGATGTAATCGAGTTTCAGGGACACGGGGGAGTATGTCACGTCCAAGCTCTTCTAGAAGCTTGTTATAGGGCGGGTGCCCGAGCTGCTGAACCAGGAGAATTTTCGCGCCGGGCAGTTCTGAACGGGCGTATTAGTTTGGAGCGCGCAGAAGCTATGTTGGACATAGTTCATGCGGAAACTGAGGCCTCTTTGGCGGCAGCCCGCTCTCAGTTTTTTGGGCGGTTGGGACGAGAAGTAGAAAAAATTTCTGCGGAAGCGCTGGGGTTGAGAGCCGAGGTAGAAGCGTGGCTCGATTTTCCTGAGGATATTGAATTTGAGCCGCATGAGGTGGCTAACCGTTCTCGCAAATTGGCGAGACTTTGTGAAGATCTTTTGCAGACCCATCGCTTGGGTAGGGTTTTGCGTGAAGGATTGCGTGTAGTTTTTGCCGGTGCTCCCAATGCCGGCAAGAGCAGTCTTTTTAATCGCTTAGTAGGTGAAGAACGGGCAATTGTGGATCGCGAAGCGGGAACTACTAGGGATTCCTTGGAGATGTCTCTGGAAATCGACGGCATTCCTTGCACTTTGATAGATACCGCAGGAATTCGGGAAGGCGCGGGTAGGGTGGAGCAACAAGGAATACAGCGTGCTAAGAAGGAAATTGAGCGCGGCGGATTATGTCTTTGGGTGATAGATAGCACCCATCCAGTACCTCCCCCTCTATTGGAAGGTCATTGCCAGTGCATTGAGGTATGGAATAAATGCGATCAAATTGGAGCCGGGTGTAGGGATGATTATTTAAGGGTAAGTGCATTAACCAGTGAAGGTTTAGGGGCACTTCGCCAAGAAATAGCTCATAGAATCAAGGGCAGTTACGCCAATTCTCAAGAAATTGTCATTACTAATAGGCGTCACGCCGAGCTCTTGGAAAGCGCCCAGCAGGCGTTTTCGTTTGCGGCAAAAAACGTATTGGAAGCACCATTGGAAATAGTTGCCTATGATTTACAGGAAGCTTGTCGTTCGTTAGACAGGATATTAGGTAAAGGAGTGGATGATTCTTTATTGGATGAGATCTTTTCGAGGTTTTGTATAGGTAAGTAGATCCGTTTTTCAATTTTGGTCACTTGCGAAGTGGTCAGTGCTGAATAGTTGTATTAGATCAAATAGGCAAAATACTGAAGAATAGGTAAGCTAACCGCGGACAAATGTCAGCGGTTTTTTTTTATGCGAACACTGAAGCCAGTTAAAAGACTGCTTTGATACTGCACCTAAGGAAATTGGAGCAAATGAATAGATACGACGTTATCGTAATCGGGTTGGGACATGCGGGATGTGAAGCGGCTTTAGCTTGCGCAAGGATGGGCCTCACTGTTTTAGCAGTGACCTTACGCAAAGACCGCATTGGGGTGATGAGTTGTAACCCTTCTGTTGGTGGGCCAGGAAAAAGCCAGTTAGTGAGAGAGTTAGATGCCTTGGGGGGAGAGATGGCCAAGGTAGGAGATATCACTGGTACTCATTTTCGCCGTCTCAACGAAAGTAAGGGTCCGGCAGTTCGTGCTACCAGAGTTTTGTGCGATCGATCGCTATATGCACAGGAAATGGGAGCGCGAGTGCTGAACCAGCCTGGTGTTACCGTATTAGAGGGGGAAGCAAAACATTTGTTGAGTGAAGGGGAGAGGGTAGTAGGGGTTTCGGTTTCTTTCGCCGAGCACGGCGATCGGTATGAGATTTGTTTGGCAAAGGCAGTGATAGTGACCGCAGGCACCTTTCTAAAAGGGGTAATGCACATAGGGGACTGGCATAAGGAGGGAGGAAGGGTAGGAGATATTGCTGCTTGTGGCCTTTCCGAGTCGTTGCGTGCGGTCGGTTTGCAGTTAGGCAGATTTAAAACCGGTACTCCCGCCCGACTTAATGGAGAAACCATTGATTGGAATCGTACCCAGATTCAGCCGGGAGATGAAATCCCTCGGCCTTTGTCCTTTACTACTGGCGGGCGTGGTTTTCCCAAATTGCCCCAACTGACTTGCGGCATTGCCTACACCAATGCTGACACCCATCGGGTAGTGCGTGAGAACTTGCATCGTTCGGCCCTTTATGGGGGAAACATTGTGGGAACTGGACCGCGTTACTGTCCTTCTCTAGAGGATAAGGTAGTGCGTTTTGCGCATCGGGAAAGGCACGCAGTATTTTTGGAACCTGATGGCCTGGAAACCAATGTTGTTTATCCCGCTGGCGTGTCAACTAGTTTACCCGCGGAAGTGCAAAGCCAATTCTTGCGGACAATTCCAGGATTGGAACAAGTTGACATGCTTCTTCCTGGATATGCAATTGAATACGATTTTGTTCTTCCTACCCAACTTGATATTACCTTGGCCGCCAAATGTATTCGCGGACTCTGGTTAGCTGGACAAGTAGTGGGAACATCGGGTTATGAAGAAGCAGCAGTGCAAGGCTTTTGGGCAGGAGTAAATGCAGCTTGCTATATTCAAGGCAGGCCGTCATTCATTTTGAAAAGGAACGAAGCCCTAATTGGGGTCTTGGTCGATGATTTGGTGACTAAAGGAACAGACGAGCCCTACCGAATTTTTACTTCTCGAGCTGAGCACCGGTTGTTGTTGCGCGAGGATAACGCTGATCTTCGGCTAGCCAAATATGGCTACGAATTTGGCTTGGTCAATTTCTTGTTATACGAGCAAGTGGAAGAAAAGCGACGTCTTATTACCCAGGAAGTGGAGAGACTAGAGAAAACCGTAGTCAGCCCCACCGCAGCTACAAGGAACTTTTTTGAGGCTCGCGGGTGGCAGGCAATACGAGCGCCTAGCTCTCTGTCCGCACTTTTGCGACGGCCGGAAGTCGAGCTTGCAGATTTAGCGGAGCTGGAAGGAAGAATCTATGACTTAGCTTTGACAGTGAAAGACGAAATTGAGACCGTCGTGCGCTACGGTGGGTATATTGAGCGGCAGGAAGAATGGGTGCAGCGAGTTCAGTCTCTAGAGGGCCAAGAAATAGCCGATGGTTTTGATTTTCGATCTATTAGGGGCTTTTCGAGAGAGATTCAAGAGCGCTTGATTCAGGTGCGTCCTCGCACGGTAGGTCAGGCGGCCAGGATTCCCGGAATTACTCCCGCGGCTATTGGTCTCTTGGCAGTTCACGTCGGGCGAAAGCGTAGATAAAAGCAATAACGGAGACCGTTTCGTGGCCAATTAGAAAACTTGCCGGCAAATTGGCTACAGGCAAATAACTCCGAGTGGAGCCCCAAAATAGAGATAGGGTGTAAATTTGAACCAGCAAACCCTCACCCTAACCCTCATCACGACGAGATGGAACGTTTGAAACTTCTATCTTTCTTAGTAAAGAGGGGGATTAGTGTGTAGCTGAATAGTTACGAGAGGAGAGTGTTTCACGTGGAACATATCGTTAGTAGTGAAAAGAATAGTTCTCGATTAAGGGAAGGAGCAAGAAAGCTGGGAATTGAGTTAGAGGGATCTGTAACCGAGAAGATGGATAGATTTTTAGATTTGCTCCTCGAGTGGAATCGCAAAGTGAATCTAACCTCAATTCGAGATAGGGAGCAGGCTATTGAAAGCCACCTTATCGATTCATTGGCGGTGTTACCAGTGATTGTTGGTACGTCGAGCGTGATCGATCTGGGAGCTGGTGGAGGTCTACCTTCCTTGCCTTTGGCTATAGTGCTAAGGGATACAAATTTCGTTCTGGTAGAGTCTCTTCAAAAGAAGGTCGGATTTTTGAAGGCAGCCATCGCGGCGCTAGGTATATCTAATGCTCAAGTGTTTCGAGTGCGGGCGCAGGGAAACCCGGAAAAGGAAGGGCTTCCTCGTTGTGCAATGGCTATAAGCAGAGCATTTCTCCCTTTGGAAGAATGGGTCAAGCTCGGAATAAACTACGTAATTCCGAAGGGGCAAGTAGTGGCAATGTTAGGGCCAGAAGGGGATGCGCCAATAGAGATCCCGGCCTTCATCAGAAACGATTTGCGTTCCTATCAACTTCCCTATTCTCGGGCTAAACGTCGCATTGCTGTGTATTCTGCCGATTAAGGCAATGTTATGAGGTAACTCCGGTATGCCGCACCCAAGCCATTCGCCTGGGTGCAAATATGAAACCGACGATGTTTGTAGTCGTCTTCATGATGTTGGAATCGCCCGTTTCTCCGTCGGCTAGATTCACATCTATTAGGAAACTGAAAGTATTCACTTCTAGCGCAATGCTGTGAGTATAAAGTCGATGAGGTTTTCGACGTTTTTGACCGGCGTCGACAAAGCTCGGCCTGAACGGGTTTTTTTTGCAGTCTTTGGTTGTTAAGAAGGAATCAGGCAGACATAGAATAAAAAAAAGGCGTTCCACGTGAAACACTTTGCTTGCTGGTTTCTGGCAGAGCGTGGTACGACTTTATCTTCCCAGAGGGTATCGTGATGCCAAAAATAATTTCTATAGCTAATCAGAAGGGCGGGGTGGGAAAGACCACCACCGCAATAAATCTTGGTGCCTGCTTGGCCTCCGCCGAAAGGAAGACCTTATTGGTAGATGTGGACCCCCAATCTAATAGCGGAAGCGGCTTGGGTATTTCTATCAAAGATCTTGAGAAGAGCGTATATGATATGTTGTTGGGAGACGCTACTTTTCAAGAAGTAGTTAAGAAGACCGAGTTGAAATACCTGGATGTGCTTCCTGCAAACCGAGATTTGGCGGGAGCAGAAGTAGAGTTGGTACAGGTAGAACGACGCGAGTATCGGCTGCAAGAGGCTCTTTCTGGTTTGAAAGAGGAATATGAGTTTATACTAATAGATTGCCCTCCCTCTTTAAGCTTGTTGACTATAAATGCCTTGGTAGTCAGTAATTCAGTACTAATTCCATTGCAGTGCGAGTATTTTGCGCTAGAGGGACTTAGTGAATTGCTAAATACTATTAACCTGGTGAGAGAAGGACTTAATACTTCTCTGGAAATAGAGGGGGTTCTCCTTACTATGTTTGACCCTCGAATTTCCATTTCTCACCAAGTGGCGGAAGAGGCTCGCAGGTTTTTTAATGATCGAGTGTTTGAAACGGTTATTCCTAGAAATGTGCGGCTTTCCGAATGTCCATCTCATGGAAAGCCAATTATTCTTTACGATATTCGTTCTAAGGGTTCAGAGAGTTACTTGTCTCTAGCTAGAGAAATTCAGCAGCGATATGGGGTTCCCACGAAAATTCCTAAACCAAAGGGAAAGCGGACTCCCAAGAAATCAAATGCTTCATGATTCCAAATTGACCACAAGAGTGCGGTCAATATGAGTCCAGTAACGAGTAGAGAAACTTACCGAAGGATTAATCTATGGCGAACACAGTCGAAAAAACCACCAAAAAGGCACTGGGTAGGGGGTTGTCTGCTCTGATACCCGGTAATCCTGCTGACCGTACTGTTCCTCGTGCGCAGGTTCTTCAATTGCCGATTGAAACCATCGATCGCGATGAACGCCAGCCCCGCCATCACTTTGATCATCTAAAACTTGATGAACTGGCTGCTTCAATTCGTAATAAGGGAATTGTCCAGCCAATTTTAGTAAGAAAAGAAGGTAATCGCTTCTGTATTATCGCCGGAGAAAGGCGCTGGCGGGCAGCTCAGTTAGCAGGGCTGAAGGAAGTACCAGCAATCGTGAGGGAAGCCTCGCCTAAGGAAGCTTTTGAAATAGCGCTCATAGAAAATCTTCAGAGAGAAGACCTTAATGCTATCGAAGAAGCCGAGGGTTACAAAAGACTCATGGAAGAACATGACCTAACCCAAGAGCAGGTGGCGCAAAGGGTTAGCAAAGATCGTTCTTCTATCTCCAACTCATTGCGTTTGCTGCAGCTGCCAAGAGAGATAAAAAATTCCCTGGCCGATGGAAGCCTTAATATGGGGCATGCCAGGGCACTGCTAGGTTTGTCTGACTCTGAATCGATGAAGCGTGCTGCAGCCAGTGTGGTGGGAAAGAAACTTTCCGTTCGCGCTACCGAACAATTGGTGCGCAGGCTGAAAAGCGATGGGATTGGGGCTAAGGAAGGATTACCAAAGAGGGAAGAAAACGTGCAGACGCGCTCGGTTATCGAGCAGATTCAGAGAAGTTTAGGAACTAAAGCGCGGATTACCGATAAGGGAGGAAAAGGGCATGTAGAGCTTGATTTCTATTCTTATGAAGATTTGGATCGCATCCTGGATCGATTGGTTCCCGATCGAAAATAGGTATTTAGAATTTTATGGCGACCGAGGGAGCGAACCTTGACATAGTATCGGGAACAGCAGGATTATTAAAATCCTACTCAGTTCGAGCTGCCTTGGCGCATTCGCGCGCGAGAGCCAAAAAAAATGGACAGTATTCAAGTACCTTCTACCGATAGAAGACGTAATGGTCGCCTTTCTCATCTAGTACGTCGTTGGCGAGAACTGCATTATTTAGTCTCTCGTCACTGGTACAAAGCGCGTTCTGCTCTAACTGACAGACACAAACTATTTGGCCTCACCATTGCCTTTGGTGGCATCTGCGGGTTTGTGGCAGTAGCATTTCATCTCTTTATTAACCTTATTACTGGTATCGCGATAGATCGGGCGCTGGCGGCAAGCGGGTACACGTGGATCATATATGGAATTTTGATACCAACCCTAGGTGGTCTAATTTCGGGATTTCTGCTGCGCTACATTGTACCGAACGCGCGTGGAAGTGGTATACCTCAGGTAAAAATTGCCTATGCTGGCAGAAGTGCTCCGTTGCGCTTGCGAGACTCTGTAGGAAAATTCTTTGTTTCGGCGCTTCAGATTGGTACGGGCTCGTCATTGGGGCGAGAAGGGCCAACAGTGTATATCTGTGCTGGGTTAGCCAGTTGGATCGGTCGCCTGACCGGTATGTCGCGTCAGAACTTACAACGCTTGCTGCCAGTTGGCGTTGCCGCCGGAATAGCAGCGGCGTTCAATGCCCCTATTGCGGCAGTGACCTTTACTATTGAAGAGATTGTTGGAAAGCTTGACCAAACCGTGTTGTCCGGTGTCGTAGTTGCAGCAGCGCTCGCAGCTATTGTAGAGCGAAGCGTGTTGGGATCGCATCCCATCTTCGAAATTCCTATTAGTTATGGTCTAGAACATGCTTCGTCGCTGCTACTGTACGCTCTATTAGGCTTGGTGGCAGCTGGCTTAGCCTTGACCTTTACCGACTCGTTGCTTCGAATACGTAAATACTTCGAGGGACTGAGCCGTATCCCCTTATGGGCACGTCCGGCAGTTGGCGGCTTGTTAACTGGCGTTTTGGCAGTCGTAGCCCTGTTACTGTTCGGCACTCAGGGGGTAATTGGTGGCGGATACTCTACTCTTAGTGCCGCTCTTTACGGAAAAATGACCGTGACTGTGCTGATTTCCCTATGTTTACTAAAAATAGCAGCAACAGTGTTTTCGTATTCCAGCGGCGGAGCCGGAGGCATATTTGCGCCCTCGCTTTTTATTGGAGGTATGGCTGGTGGCGCGATTGGTGCGCTAGATATGGTGTTATTTAACCATTCGGCCGCTTCACTAGGGACCTTTGCGTTAGTGGGAATGGGGGCTGTTTTCGCAGGAATCATTCGCGCTCCCATTACCTCGGTATTGATTATTATCGAGATGACTGGTGGATATTCCTTAATTTTGCCTCTGATGATTGCAAACATGCTCGCCTACGGTATTGCCCGTCATTATCGTCCTATGCCTATTTACGAGGCTCTATTGGAGCAAGATGGGGTTTGTTTACAGGAGAAGACGCTTGCCGAAACGCTAGCTGGTGTGTCGCTGGCGCAGGTACCGCTGGACACTAGGCCGTTTAGGACTTTTGGTCGTACCGCGGGTTTTTCCGAGCTTTTACAGGGGTTGTCTGACAGAAATCGCCAAGAAGTTTTTCCCGTACTAGAAAAGGGTAGGATAGTTGGAATTGTCACTCTAGCCGACCTTATTACCGTTGCCTCTCAATCGAGTCTAGAGGGAGTCGTCAATGCGGCTGATGTAATGCGGCCTCCCATCGCCCTGAATGAAAAAGACGACGTTCGTTCCGCATTTGAAACTATGCTTGCGCATGGTGTTCGTGAGCTGCCGGTAATTGCTACTGACGGAGGTCTCATTGGCTTTGTTGATGAAACTTCTATTGCTCATGCTTACGCATCTTACCGGGCGTCATAGATTTCATATCTTCGGTATTACACCCAGAAAGACAGTGAGTTTAATTAGTTACTGATTTTCACCAACACTAGTCAATTGCGCGGCGTCATAGTTCTCGCTTGTTTCACCAATTTTTCCAGAAACTGCCATAAATCAATTCTGGCTAAAGGAGAGAATATGCGAAACTTAGTCCTATTGTTGTTGGTGCTCCCAATTTTATCGTCTCAATTTGTATCGACAGCGGAGGGATCGCCTTCAAAAAATCATCATAAGCCTCGGGTGGGCGTTTTCTTATACGGTGCTGGCGTTCAAGATGGGAGTGAAATCCAGGAAGCGGTTCTGACTCTATTGGCGTTAGAAAAAGCCAAGGCCCAGGTCGTAGTTCTTGCGCCAGATGCCAATCAAGCAGAAGTCGTAAACCATCAAACCGGTAAGGTTGTTCATGAGCAAAGAAATATGCTTTCTGAGGCAGCACGCATAAGTCGAGGTAATGTAATTGCCTTAAGTGAGGCAAAAGCCGATGAGCTAGACGCGATGATTATTCCTGGCGGTCTTGGTTTTATCAAAAGCATTACTAGCTATGCGAAAGATGGCATAAATTTTGATGTCGATACCGCATTGGAACAATTACTGATTGAGTTGCATAATCAGAAAAAACCATTAGGATTTATTTGCATTACTCCAATACTCGCCGCAAAGCTATTTGGTTCGGAGCACCCACGATTGACGGTAGGAAGCAATCAAGATATTTCTACTCAAGTAAAATCCATGGGAGCTCAGCCGGTCATAGCAACTTCCAAAGATGCAGTAGTAGACAAAAACACAAGAATTGTTTCCTCTCCAGCCTATATGGTGGATTCAACAATTGATCAGATTGAAGTTGGAATAACCAAATTAGTTAACAACGTTGTCCGTATTGCTAATCACGAAAGAAAAAGATCAGCGGCACACCGGGAGTTTAGTAGCCCGGACTAGCCAAACCACGGAACCGGAATAAGTATGACAAGAATTTCTCGATTACTCCGGTCCATGCTCATTCAAGAAAGGCTCTCCGGGTGAAGAAAATGGCAGGAAAATTGCATACAGTTAACAAGTTGCACTGTTTGCAATTAAGGCCTAAATCATTCAACTAATAAGTGTATAACCCGGAGTGTTACATGAGTCACATCAAACTGATCGTTGCTTTCCTCTTTTTCAACCTTTTGGTAACTCCTGCATGGGGTGCCGATTTGGTACTAAGCGCTGGGCTCAATGGAAATATGCATGTGGGGGGCAATCAAGTTAAGCTTCCGACATCTTTTAGTTTCAGCGGGATGGCGGGACTACGTTTTGGAGAAATAATAACTCTTAGTCCTGAGCTTGAACTAACCTACCTTGATTCGTTCAAAGGTTCCGATCCTGATCGAGTTAGTCGGGTATTTCAGGCGATGGCTGGAGGCCGCTTAGGAATCAAATTGGATGGCTTGGAACCGTCGGTTTATCTGCATTTCGGTGCCGGCAATGTTTCACTTAGTGAGGATGAGGTTAAAAGGACGAAAACTGGTCCTTCGGTTGAAGCTGGTGGTGCTCTCGATATGTCGATACTAAAGCTGTTCATGGTGGGAGTTCAGGTGGGCTACGTTGATGTAAATGTAAGCGAACTAGCAGCAAACCATAATAATCTGCAGTGGCTTCGAGTTGGTGCGCGCGCTTCGGTGGTCTTCTAAAAGGGCTTACTCTTCATTCCCAGGTCCAATTAGCCGGTGTGGCCAAGCCTTCTTCCTATTACGGACGAAGGCTGAGCTTGGCTAAGCTAGGGCATGTCCCTATATCCGACGTCGCCGCTCCGTCATTCCCGCGAAGGCGGGAATCCAGTGGGCACGACTTTGTCAATCGATGATTTGAGGCCAAAGGTCAGCCCATCCAGGGTTCGTTTTTTCGATGAGACCCATCTTCCACGTACGACGCCACTTTTTTAGCTGCTTTTCA
>JBNKEI010000098.1:0-28418 GCA_050288705.1 Myxococcales bacterium | reverse complement strand
GGCCACTATCGCAGGAATTGAAGCTATGCATATGATCAAAAAGGGGCAGTTACGCCCTGAATATAGCAAAAACCGAAATACGGTAGAGCAGTTTTACTCCCTCGCAGCGTAATTCATTAGTACATAGATAGCCTCTATGCTTGTATTGTCGGCGAAATTTCAACTGCACACCCTTATCCTGATAATTGAAATCGTTGGTGCTCCACAAGAGCATAAAAGGCAAATAGAATTCAGACCCCTTGTTAAGGAATTATTTTTGTGGTGCGACGAGCAATCCAGGCTCTGTCGCATTAACTGATATGCGGTATAGAACACAACTGGCAGGTGCTTTTCCAAGACGGTAGTAAGTGCGATTAAAAGCATCTCCTGGCAATTTTTGAACGGACAGCTGACTGAGTGCACCATTCTAGCTGCTAACCAGGCTAGTCAACTCCGCAGCAAAAGAACGCAAGCCTTCTTCCAGGATTTGGTTGGGAGAATCTTGAGTAAGCGACATAAAACACCTCGGTTTATTGCTCAGCAATCCTCTAACGCATAGCTTCAACCATGATGCCGTACAGTTCCGTATTATCTAGTGCTTTACCCAGTTTTTCACTGTTCGGCCCTTTGCTCCAGATAATCGTATCCTGGCCAGTATGACCTTTGCTCGTCCAGCCGGCTTCTACCGTTTTACCTGCCGCAGAAAGCGTACCATTAGGACCATTTACCGCAAATCCTCCACAGTCATGATCGGCGACAATAATCAACAATGTATCCGACTTTCTTGAGCGACGAGCATTAATCCAGTCGAGGACAACTTTGACACTTTCATCAAAAGCCATTATTTCAGCAGTCTGGTAACTAATGTTATTAGCATGGTTCGCCCAATCGATCTGCGACCCTTCCACCATTAGAAAAAAACCGTGCTCATTATCCAGCACGTCCAGGGCTGCCTTGGTCATTTCGGGAAGAGTGGGCTCGTCTGCAGGATATGTCTGGGAGGAATCGACCCGAAACATTTCCGGAGTTTTTCCTCCCGGGGTGAACAGGCCCAATATTTTTTTCTTACCGCTGGCTACTGCGTTAACTAGCTGCCCACGCGTAGGCGCATAGGCGTAGCCTGCCTTCTGTGCTTGAGCAATAATCTCCGCGCCACTTAAGGAAGAGGGAGCCAGGCAGTCGCTGTCTGGCCCGATTCCACCGCCGAGCAAAACATCCACCCCGGTTTTCAGAACCAATTGCCGGCCGATTTCGGTTTCGCAATTTCGGTAATATACGTGCGCCCCCCAAGGTGCCGGAGTCGCATGGGTAATCGTAGAAGTGACCACCAGGCCAGTTGCCTTTTTCTTGGCTTTGGCCAACTCCAGTACGGTGGGAGTAAGCGGTTGATCACATTTATGGTCCCCGTCCGTATCATGGCAAGATATTTGCGTGTTATTGTATTTCTCTCCGCAGGCCCAAGCAGAAGCCGCCGCCGCGGAATCGGTCACGGTGCTGTTAGCCGAATAAGTTCGCTGGTAGCCTATTTGCGGAAGGGTTTCCAAATTAAGAGACGCGCCGGCTGGACCGTTTACAAAGGTACGAGTGGAGGTAACATTGGACAATCCCATGCCGTCGGGCACCATGAAAATAATGTTCTTGGCCCGGGCCTGAGGGGATCGCGTTGCCACGGCAGTACAGGCAATTAAAGAAATCATTATCGGCATTAATAAGGCGCCAATGAATACTTTTTTCATACCTGTCTCTTCTCCTGGGGGTTTTGGCTTTGTTTTCAGTATAAATCGTGCGTTTTTAAATTTTCTATTTTTTTCTTAATCTTTTTACTCCTCGGATTACTACAACCGTCAGCCAGACAAGAGGAGTCGCTTCTTCAGACAAATTGTTCAAACCAACTACATTCAAAAGAAAATAGTCAAGAAATTTCTCAAGTTCGCCGATTTTAAATGGTATTGTTAAAAGCTTTACTACAACGGAATTGAATTCCTGGCCTTTACTTGCTCGTGTTTTAACTATGAATGCGATGGCGAACACTTAATTGTATCTCTTAGGATACAAAGTGCATGGGGAGGACCCCCGCAATTCCGGAGAGCAGCCGATCCGTGGTTCTTACATCTAGTTCCCAGAATTGCCAGCCGCGGCTTTAATCAACTCTTGGCTGCTCATTTTGCTTTTCTTAGCCCTTTCCACGTCTAAACCCATTCCGTGACCAGCACCTGTTCCCCTAAAATCAATATCTTGTTTACCAATGGAGCCCGTACTTGGACACGACGGCAACTTCAGAGCCGACCGAAAAAATTCGCATGAGCAATGAGCCTCTTCTTCGTAAGGTTCCATCCGTGAGAATTCCGTCCAGCGAAAAATAACCTTTCCTTGATAAAAGGCTAATGAAACCAATTGGCCTCTTTTTCCCAGATTTAAAATCTTTTCTACCGAAGCGCGGGAGCGAGTTTTTATCCACGGCTGGTTTCCTCCTTTAGAAAAAGGAATCCATCCCTTTTTATGGGAAATGGGAATTTCCAAGGCATTGGCATCGCCAGCTCGGGGAGAAGCAGTTCCATGAAATACTTGGCAATGAGTAGTATCGCAAACTGGACGAGGCCAATGACGAGAATGGTCATGGTTTTGAGCTACAATTCTTAAAAGCGCTGCCCGGGGCTCGCCTACAATTTGGGAATCTTCCGCGGCAAGCACCCCCGCAGCATAACGTCGCATGGTGGTACGAAAAATTGTTTCCGAACCTCGACGTGCTAATAGCGCCTTACCTTGTGCTCCATCTGCATATTTCTTTCGCATTTTTGTTAGGAACGGTGATTTACTAAATATTCCTGCATATTCGCGCTCTTTTTTTTCATGGGAGAGCTTAATTTTCCAAGGGCTTCCCATGCAGATAATTGGCCCTTCTTTCAATAGAGAATTCAGCAAATGCTTTTCTTTTTTAATCAGTACCGGGGTATCACTTTTGATTAGGACTCCATTTCCCGGACAACGAGCATAAATAGAACCCTCGGCCAAGGCAAATACCTGCACTTTGGCAGCTCGCGCACCCGATTGATTACGGGCACGTATAATTGTTCTGGAGAATTCAACAACAAAATCCCGAGGTTGTCTGTTTTTCTGTGCCATTACCAAAACCCAATCAGTATCCACGGCTACCATCCACCCTATCACTGGTTGAGATTCGGCATTGCGCACAGTTCCAGTTTTAATTGCTAAACCTTGCAAGGTTTTAGCTTTAGGAATGCCGGCCAAGGTTCCCGAAGAAATATTTTTTTGTAGGATTTCAATTACCTCCGGTCGGGCCTGGGCAAGAATTCGATAAGCTTCGGCCAAACCTAACGGCGAAATGGTCAAATTGGATTGTAGCCCAATAGCTTGAGCAGCGTTTTGGGGAGAACTCGATAGCCCTGCGGCCAGCAATACGCCTTGCCAAGGGCCAAAAGAAAACAAAGAATGTTTTTTACTGGCCCAGTCCAAAAAATATCCATTACAAGAACGTAGCAAGGCAGTTTGAATATTCATGGTAGATATTGGCGCTAAAGTACATTTCCATTCAACCCGATTAGAATCAATCTTTAATTGCGGAGCTTTTTTTAAATCACCGGCTCCGGCAACGAAAAATGGTTTTAACGTGGAACCGAAAGGCATGGGCCAATCATAATCACCTTCTGCAAAAAGAATTTCTCCCGAGTGTCGACTTAAAAGAACTAGCGCATTACCCGATGGGGTTTGCAAGGAAGCAATTTCCCCAGGCGTCATTTTTCCCGGCCAGCGGGAATTACCTGCACATATTTTTAATCGGCGCGTTAATGGGTGGTTGGACTGGGGCTTGGCCAAACCATATTCAGCGCTAGTTTCGGCAAGTAAACGCGCTAAAGCTCGACGCGCGCTTTGGCGATCAAGAGAGGGAGATGTCTCCAACTGCTGTTTTGCTTGACTTAATGAAAGGTAGGGCCCGTCGGCCCAATAAGTCATTTCGCCGCTAGTAGCTAAAGCAAATGCTTCATGAAAAAGTGCATCTTGGCTAGCCGCCGGACATGCAGCCCAGAGAAATTGATGGGCAATCTCGTGTCTAAGAGCAATAAGCTCTTGTTCGTCGAGTCTACCAGCGTGCTTTTGACGAACAACTACCAAGCCAGGAATTCCTGCTCCGCTTTGTCCAGGTTTTAATCGCGTCTTTGGGCCTAGCTCGGTAGTGGAAAAACGAACCCGCAAAGCGGGAATCCTTATAGAAGTATTTTGGTTTACCTGCCGCCAGAGGTTCTCTAACCGATTCCAGGCAGCCACAATTTCTCGTTCGAAAACAGGTTCGGATTTTAAACCATCTTCAATAATTAGCCTTGACGCCAATTCTGAATTCGGGATTGTTCCTAGGCTGGCAACTACTAAAACATGTAATTTCAGCCAATCATAGAGTTTTCTCGTAAAGGTCATTCAATCCGTACCATCGTACCGGGTGAGAAGCTTTGGCATTAAATGCTGAAGCAGGTATCTGGCGCGTAAAAATCAGTCGCCCCAAGGTATCTGCCTGGTTATTGGGAAACAAATTAACTTTCGATTCCAGCTCGGAAATAAGTTTAGGTACCGAACCAACCGCCCCCCATTTACATTCGCCCAGATCAATCCATCCATCGTTCCTAACGCCCACTACATCTATTTGCACCTGTTTGTCCCAGAACTCGCCAATTTGGTAATTTGCGCTTATGCCTTCGGTTTCGTAAAGCATAGGGAGCGCTTCCCGGCACAAACGCTCAAAACATCCCCCGAAATATGCGTCGATTTCCGGGGAAATCAATTCTTGGAATGCTTTGGACGGCCCCATACGCTGTACCTGGCTGCGGTGCGGAAAAACAAATCGAAACCAAAATCTTAGCAGGGGGTCGTCGAGCACGTAATGAACTTGGCGCGCAGGCGCGCGCACTCTCGAAAGTGGAAGCCTTCTCGCTACGTAACCAAGCTGAATAAGCTGCTCTAGCCAATAATGAAGGCTTTTGTCGGAGACCCCAGCCGCTTTGGCAATATCGCGAATGGTACGATTTCCCGAGGCAATAGCCACCAAAACAGCATGGTAATTGTGAACATCGCGCAATTCTTCACGTAATAGAAATTCAGGTTCTCGGAAAAGCGGTGCAAATTCGGAAAGCAGGTTCATTTCAATGTTTTTTTCTACCGAGCGCGACGGATAAAAAAAGCGCAAATAAAGTGGAACTCCTCCGCATATAAAATATGCCCGCGCTTGATTTATGTGAGACCAAGAAGGATGAAACTGAGAGGCTTCGCGAAAATTAAAAGGCTGAAGATGAATTTGTGCTGTGCGCCGTCCATACAAAGGGCTTTTTTGTCCCAAGACATCGCGTTCCATAAAGCCAACAAACGAACCACAGAGAATAAGCATTATACGGCCACTTTTACGCCAGCGACGATCCCAGAATTCCTGGAGAAGCGATGACAATTCGCCACACGCCTCCACTGTCCATTGGTATTCGTCAAACACCAAAACTAGTTTTCCTTCACCCTTCCAACAAGACTCCACCGCTTCCAGTGCGCTGCGCCATGATTCGGCGGGAAGGCGGGCAAGCAAAGGCTCTCCTAATATTTGTGACGATTCATCCAGAAATTCTCTAATTTGAAAAGATGCGGGAGCTTGCTTGCCTAAGTGGTATATTCCCGGCCGTGTTCTCAGAAACTGAAGAATCAGTTCGCTCTTTCCAATACGTCGACGCCCGTAAATTGGAATGAAAGAACCGCCTGGAGCTTGCCAACTTTCGCTAAGAACCGCCAGTTCTGCTTTTCGTCCTATGAAATCGCTACTAGATATGCCATCCACGAATACGCTCATGAACAAGTCTAGACTCGACAAGTTGAGACTTGTCAAGTCTAGACTTGTCGTATCTCTGCATCCCTCGAATTAGCACCCACCGAAAGTTGCTAGCAACGGGGCTTCGACTTTGAAAACATCTCCCAACTCCCTGCTACACCTTTTTCGCGAACCTTCTTTCTCTGCCGTACAAAAATGGAGGCTATCAAGAATTAATTAAGAAGCAAAACAAGGCACCATAGGGGTACGCGGAAACAGTAGTGGTTATACTCATCTAAATTACAGGGGTCCATTTTTACCGCAGGTCATATTTTTTATACAATATAAGAAATATTGTATTCGTTTTAACTGTCCCCCTGGGCAGACGATACATGCCTGCCCCTTCTGACTATCCCATCGACAGTCAGGTGGTGGCACTGCAACCAACGTCTCCGTGGCCTAAACTTGGTGTACGTGGTCCTCAAAAGGCTTCCACTTAAAGAGATGAAAGGAATAGCAAACCTGACAACAATTCCTGACGCCTGATATTCAGGTCGATCTAAGAGTTTTTTGGTTTCTAAAATTGCTTGGCCGTATTCTCTTCCCCCAAGAAAAAGATCAGTCAAGTTAAGGGCATGACCTACCGGTGCTACCGGCTGAAAAAAGTAATTTCGTACACCTAGCCGTAATAGGGTATCAATTATCTCTGGGATTTGATGAATATTCTTTTTGTATTGGTCTTTCTGCATATGCTTGTACAGAGACTAAGGCCATAGCTCTCATAGCTATTTTACCTGCAGGATCTTCGGGTAACATATTGGCTACATACAGTGCCGGTATCAGCTGGAGGATTCGCACCATTTTCGAACTTGAAAGAGTTTAGGTCCTGCTTGAGGATACTCAAGTCTGGGATTTTTCCTCCGCCTTGAAGCTCTTCTAAGGCATGCTTGGTGTTAGCCTCTTCCTTTGCTGCGATAAAGCGGTCCTTCGGACTACTTGAGGAATGCGTGGGAGATGATGCTTGATCTAGGTTGGACTCATTGTTTTTTGGCTTAGGATGAGACAAAGATAATGCTTGATTTCGGTTAAGCTCATTTGTTGTGTTCAACTTGCTTGATATTGCCATAGCAATTTCCTTTCGATGGTTGACATTATTTACAGATTATTGAAATCGCCCCCATACATCTGCCTATCCTAGGTTTTGAAATAGGCGCTCGGATAGTCATTCGTTTATCGGCAACCGTTTCCAGTAGTTGCGTATATCCAAGAGCTTAGCGATTTTTTTTTGGAGACGGCAATTGATCTTTCAGCGCCTTGGGCAATGTCCTGGTGATTTCATAAGTCGCCACGCCGATTGGCTCGCGTGCGTCATGCAGAGCACATTCAACCACCGTGCGGTTTTTCTCCTTACAGAGAATAATACCGAATTATACTCGCTTTCTAAATCCGCTCACTCACCTCCCACTTTCGGAGCTTATCCCAACAAAAAGCCAAGCAATCAGGATTAGCAACCAACCGGGGCGTTTTGTAGGATAAAAGCGCACCAATTCCATCTGCTACTATTCTACCAGTGATTTCCGGAACCGAACGGGAAACACCTGCTACATGCGGAGTAAGCAACAATCGCGACGAGTCAAACTCTAGCAAATCGTCTTTCAATGAAACAGGCTCTTGCGTAAAGACGTCTAAACAGGCGCTGGCAATTTGATTTGTACGTAAAGCATTTTTTAATGCATCATTATCAATAACTTGCGGGCGAGAGGTGTTTATTATTATCGGTTTACATTTCATTTGAGCAAATTCGGTCCAGCCTAATATCGGTCCATCTTGGGAGTCAATTCTTGCATGAATGGTAATCACCTCTGCTTCATTTAGTAGTGTTTCCAATGAAACACACGTAAACTCCTTATCTATGTCATTTTTGTCTACATGCGGACTAAACACCATGACTCGGGCCCCAAATGCTGAAGCCAGTTTGGCAACCTTTCTCCCAATTTCTCCGAACCCAATAATTCCTACACGCAAATTATTTATCTCGGGACCACTTGGTTTTTCAAAACTATCTTGACGAGCGGAAACCCAGTTGCCATTTCTCAAAAACTCCGCAGCAACGAAAACTTGGCGCAATAGGCAAATCATCATCCCGACGGTATATTCAGCCACCGATTCTGTATTGCGACCACGAGCGTATACAACCGGAATATTCTTTGCGGTTGCAGCGGGAACATTAATATTTATTGGCCCCCCTCTTCCACATGCAATCGCCAGAAGAGATGGAAGACCATTTATCACCTCCCGGGTAACCGGAGCAAAAGTGGTTACTAATACATTCGCGTCACCAAATTCCTTCCAATAGGAGGGATCGCCAAATGCTTCTTCTACTTCCGCCGACGAATAGGGTTGAAGATTGTGCGAAGCTATATCACGTAAAGCAAATTCTATTTTGCCTTGATTGCACGGAAACGCATTCTTTAAATGCCTTTCAAATAGTTTGGCGGGGGTGAAATCATCACCCAAAATAGCAATACGAAATTTCTTTTTACAACATACTGGAAGCGAGTTCATGTAGATATGCCTTTACTGCGTTGGTAAGTCCTAGCTCCAAAGCGTCTGCAATAAGCGCATGTCCGATAGATACTTCCAATATATTGGGAATTGTCACAAACGTAGAAAGATTTTTTAGATTTAGATCGTGTCCTCCATTGACTCCCAAGCCGAGGCTTTGAGCATGAATCGCGGTTTTCCGAAATTGATTTAGGGAAGCCTCCAGCGCCTTTCCTCCATGTGCAAATGCCAATGCAAAAGGCTCGGTATATAATTCCACGCGATTGGCGCCCAATTCTTTAGCCATTTCCATTGCCGATGGGTCAGCATTCATGAAAAGACTAACTCTGCAACCCCATTCTTTTAGCTGCTCAATAATGGGTCTCAGGCGTTGAGATTCCTCCGCCAAATTCCAACCATGATCAGAAGTAGCCTGCTCGGGAGAATCGGGCACCAAAGTACATTGGTTGGGTCGGGCGCGCTCCACTAAGGGCATAAACTGCTTCCCAAAGGGATTTCCTTCAATATTAAATTCCGCATGTTTATAGTCGGGTTCTTTTAGCAAATTACGAATATCATCCACATCACTGGGACGTATGTGTCGCTCGTCGGGCCGGGGATGAACTGTAACCCCATAAGCTCCTGCTTGAATAGCCATTCGTGCCGCCCCCAACACGCTGGGAACTTGTCCTTGGCGACTATTACGTAGTAGCGCAACTTTGTTTACATTAACTGAGAGTTTAGTCATTGAAATGCCTTCATTTGATGAATACCGCGGGTTTTATCGTTTTCCCGCCATCCCTGCAGAGGGAAGGTAGGGTATTTCTCGTTCATTCATACATCGCATTGAGTCTCTAAATTGCCTAGCCCTTCTTTTCGCGTTTTGCTAACACTTTGATACTCGCCGAAAGGCTCAACTCTTTGTAAACTATTTTCTAATACTTCGAGTTGAAGCAATGCCCCACTATTTCTAATTTCTTGGAAGCAATTACGGGCCTTAAATAGATAGTTAGCTGCTTTTTCGCAATCAGCTTCTGCCGAGGCAACTTGCGCCATGGTGGCATAAATCCATCCCTCGCGTATAGGATTGTCAGCGCCGTTCAGTAGTTTTATACAGCGATTAAGCTCAAGCCAAGCATTTTGCGTCAACCCTCTATTCACCATTATTTTGGCAATAACCTCACGGAATTGCACTTCCAAAATAGGATTGGCTCGTTTGCCATTAGCAGCGAGCGCAAGCCCCTTATTGGACACATATTCAGCCTCATCCCATTTTTTCTGCTCTACCCGACACAAGCCCAAGTAAAGCAAACCTTCTAAATAGGAGTTGTCTAGGCCATCATTTTCTTCTTCTCGCAAAAATTGCTCCAATGATTGCATTGCCGCATCAAGGTTTCCATATGCTAAGGCCAAACGGCCTTTAAATAGCCAGCCAAGTCGCTTTTGATAAGGGTCAGGACTATGAAATAACCTCACAACGTACTCACCAATAGAATCGTACTGAAATGCGCCTAGCATGCCGTATATGTATGAGTGAAGTATCCAGCATTCAAACCAAAAAGTTTTTCCCATTTTTTTCAGAGACTCTTCCGCCCAAGTCTTCCAATCTAATAAGTCGTTTAGCTGTCCAGTAAAAGTAGCTCGCGCTCCAACAGCAGTCATAGCATGCCATAAAATAGTTTTATCGCTTCGTCCTACTTGCGATAATCGTCTAATCTCTTCGATATTATCTAAATTGATGGGCATCCCCAAATACGAACGAGCCTTTTCTCGCCAAAAAAGCGCCCATGAGTACGGATAAAAATCTGTGTCTGGCGAGTCTTTGGTGAGATGAGTTTTAAATATTTCAATTGCCTTTTCAGCATTATTTAAGCAATCACAATGAAATCCTTCATACCAATCAACCAGGCAAACACCGGAACCATGAAGCACTGCCCATTGGAAGGGGTTATTCTCTATATATGATGAAAGCCGCGTAAATACTTTTCTAGCTTCCTGATATCGCCCTGCTATAGCGAGAGTCACTGCGTAAGACAATGAAAAACTAAAAACCTTTTCTTGATCGCGAGCCCTTTCATTACATCGTTCAACCACCTCACTTCTATCATAGTATTCAATTACTTCGTTGAACCATTTCAGGCAAGTGGGGGCGTCATCCCACACTGCGCTAGATAATTCTGCTGCTTTTTCATAAATAGAATAAAGTTTTTCTTGTTGACTTTTAGACAAAGGCATGCTCGCAAGAATTCCCTCAGCTTTCTTAAAATATAGAAAAGCTTCAGTCTGCGCTCCTTTCTCCAAAGCAATCTTACCCGCCTCAAGAGAATAATGGACACCTAGTTCTTTATCAGTTCCGCGAGCAAAATAACTTGCCAGCATGGGTATGAGTTGAGAACGTGGAATACTATTTTCCTTTTCTAATATTTCGCCAACTCGCTGATGGATGATTCTCGAGCGTTCTGGCGACATAGCACTAAGTATCATCGAACGTGAATTAGCGTGTAAGAAGTGAAATTTGTCTTCCCATCGTTGAATAAACTGTCTTTGCTGTAATAAATTAATTGCCTCCAAAAATTCATTTAACGACAAATCACTTATCGCAAACCAAAGCGACATCGTACAAAATCCATCAAGCACCGCTGCTTCTTCGATAAGACTACGCGCATTCTCAGTAAGTCGATCAAGGCGACCTTCAATCGTACGATATAATCCAGAAGGAAATGGAATTTGACTGAGATTGGTTGGAAGGTTAAAAAAACCTCCTTTTCGCGTTATAAAGTCTTCATCCATTAAGTATCTTAGTAATTCCTGTATAAAATAACAGTTTCCTCCAGAAGCACGGTAGATTTCCTGAACAAAAATTTCTGGAACGTCATGCAGAAAAGTAGCCTGAAGAAGTTCCTGGACCTCACGAGGCTTTAAATGCTCCAAAGAAACCAATTCGGTTAATCCTTCTTCAATGGTATGCAAAATCGGAGAACCAGGAGTAATTTCTTCTTCTCGAAACGAACCTATAATCAAGACTGGAACACTTTCCAATTTTCTGATAACGCGATTAAGCAGGTCAATGCTAGGCAAATCAGCCCAATGAAGGTCGTCAACTAAGACAGCCACCGGTTGCGTCCGCGAAAGGTTGGATATCCAGCTAATAACTTCTTCGGCTATTTTCTCGGGCGCCAATGACAAATCACTAGTGGCTTTAGAATAATGCAGAAACATACTTAAAAACTTATTTTCAATTTCATTAAATAAAAGCCCATGAAGAGTAGATTCAATCAACTGAGTAATGACCGAAAACGGTGCTTGCGCTTGAGAAGTTACCTCGACTAAAAAAACCTTGCACCCATCTAACTTCGCCCTCAATCGCGCCTCTCTCAATAGACGACTTTTACCTATCCCCGCGGCTGACTTAATGAACATCGCTTGATTTTTACCATTTTTGACTTGCGTAATCGCAGCACCAATCTTTTCCCATTCGTTTTGCCTACCAGCCATATGAGCAGTTGCCAGATAGCCTGCTTTTTGAGAGCTGTTTTCAAACAGAAGAGTACTGCCACATAGGCGAGATAAATCATTCGCTATTTGAGATACAAAGCGATATCTTTCCGAAGGTTCTTTAAGCAACATGCGATGAACAATGTCACACAACTGATTTGGCAAATCTGGTCGAATTTCACCCAGAAACCGCGGCTGTTGGTACAAATGCATTTTGAGAACATCGGTTTCTGTCCCCTTAAATGGAAGCTCTGCGGAAAGACTTTCATAGCAAAGCACACCAAGAGAATAAATATCTGTTGCTTCTGTTATCAGCCCACTGCGAATAACTTCCGGCGCTGCGTAGGAAGGTGTACCGCGAAATTCACATGACTCCATAGTACCAATAGGAGTTAGTAAACCTAAATCCATTATTTTTAGCGTATTGTCTGGAGTAATAATAAGATTTTCTGGCTTGAGATCGCGATGCACATATCCGCGATCGTGCAAAAAAGATAACGCCTGTAACATCTGCATTAAAATTTTGTAAAAATGAGATAAATTCTCCTTTTCAAATTGGTCGAAATGGCTTCCTCTAATAAGCTCCATCGCGAAAAATGGACAATTTGATAGACCGCCAATATCAAAAGCAGTCGGAAAATTTGGATGACGTATCTCGCTAAGGCGTTTAAATTCTTCTTGAAATAGCAATCGCAACGACTCGTCTTTGTTTGCCTTTTGGTTCAGACACTTGAGAGCCACTTCTCGATTTTCTTTAGTATCACATGCTCGATATACAGTAGAAGTTCCTCCCTCTCCTAATTCTTCGATTATTCTGTAGTGTCCTAACAATAGGCCGAGCATTGACTTTCTCCTGTGTTTACCGAGACATGTCAAGGCAATACCAAAGCACAAATCGGCCTGCAAGTTTTTTTAAAAAGCTCCAATGTATGTAATTTGCGTATGTTAGAAATTCGACGAAATTATGATTTCCGCTGATTTTAACCGCATGCCTGGGGAATCTATCGTCTAAGCAACAATCACTTTATTACCTAGAACAAAAACATTTCCATAATAATGCGACAATAAGGATTTTTGGAACACGCTTAAAGATATTTTGTAGTTTGTAGGCGTGACGAGTTCCGCGAACGAAAACAAAGCAGAAGAGCTAACCAGGCTTCGCAGCCTTGTGGCAGGTGCCCTTAAAGCGGTCTACTCTACAAAAGTCTCCAATAAAAGAGGACGAAATCCATAACGAATAAACCAATCATCAGGTAAACGACGAGTTGCCATTGAAATAAGTTTTGAAGCCAAATGCCGCGAATTAACCCAAGGCAAAATAAGAAAACGAGCATTATTAACTACCAAATGTAATTTGGCTATACGTTGTTGATGGTCCCATCCAATAAATTGGTCGCGAAAAGCAGTAGTCCAAGCCGCGGCCCCAAAACCAAGTAGCGCTATAGGTTGTCCTCGGGCCATAGCGGTGGCCATGCGGTTATTTTGAAAGGTGATTACATATACGACATGAATAAATACAGGCCTGTCCACCGCGATAACTACCAGATTTTGGATGATTCCTCGTATATCGAGCTTAAAAAATGAGGACTATCTCCTTCATTCTAGCAATTTAAGAGCAACCTCCGGAGCCTGGTTTGCCTGAGCAAGCACTGATACGCCAGCTTGCATTTGAATTTGATTGCGAGTCATGATTGAACTTTCTTCAGCAACGTCTACGTCGCGAATACGACTATGGGCGGCGGAGAGATTTTCGGCTGCAGTCTGAATTTGGCTAATCACATTAGTAAGCCGGTTGCCTGCCGCACCGAGTTCGGCGCGAGCTTCGGAAATGCGCTGAATGGCAGAATCAATAGTGCTTAGAGCGCTTTGTGCCACGATAGCGGTGGATAACGAAACACCGTCTACCCCCAATGAGATTGTGTTTACGCCAGGGACAGATATCTCTATGCGATCGTTATTGGAAACATTACGAATACCTACTTGGAAGGTCAGAGTTGTGGGATCGAACACTGATGGAACGATCGTCTGTGTTCCTTTGAGCAGATTTTTGCCATTGAATTCAGTAGCATCAGAGATTCGCGAGATTTCGTCAATAAGCGCGGTGGTCTCTTCCTGAATATACCCTCGCTCGGTATCACTTAAACCGTCCGAAGCTGATTCCATGGCCAACTCTCGCATGCGAATGAGAATATTACTCACCTCGTGGAGAGCGCCTTCTGCGGTTTGGACTACGGAAATTCCATCTTGGGCGTTGCGAGCTGCTTGGGAAAAGCTGCGAATTTGCGCTTCCAAATTGGTGCTGATACCCAAACCTGCCGCGTCATCCCCGGATTGAGTGATCCGGTATCCTGAGGATAACCTGGACAAGGAACGATCAATCGAGCCTTGGGTTTGATACACATTTCGCTGTGCGTTCAGGGATGAGGTATTGGTTCGTATGGACATCGACATGGCAACTTCTCTTTGTCGTTTGCGGCCATACTTTGTTTCGTCACGAGTCAGGCTGCAATTAATGCCTACCCTTAATCTCTAGTTTATTCTATCACCTTCATCCATGTTTTAGAACGACTGGGTGGGAGTGGAGGCCCAACTCCTGAGCGACCGAATCGATTTGCTTGCCGGAAAATATTGAGAGCTCAAAAGTTTACGGGTTTTAAATGTCGATCGCAATAATCTGCAAAGCGTGCCAGAAAGCAATAGATCGCGTGATGGATTGATGTTAACCGGTTTTTAATATAAAAGAATGGCTTCAGAAGGCAGCATAGATTTTGCTTCTCAATAGTGCCCGACCCGTTTGTGCTACGTAACAATGTTCTAGGCATTGTCGAAATTTTCCACTAACCGAGGTGAGCCGACTATCCCAGGTTTCGTCGATTGATTGATTTTCAACGCTGACGTGAAACTTGATCATCACCATGGTTAGAAACAGAGGCTTGAGAAACGCGCTGCGTATATTAGCCGCAAATAGAATTACTACGACAAAAGCAAAAGTTCCACCCCATCCCGCCAAAGACGATGGCAGTATATAAGTAATAATAAAGTTGCTCACATTCCGACCCATCGCCTTTCGATGTGCGATACTTGCTAGTAATTTTAATTCACAAGTATTGTGCAAAAAGCAACCCAAGGAGGAAGATCTTTACAAAATTGCTACTCGTATCGTCCGAAGAATTCGTTATTTACTCGAAAAGCGAGAACTTCTTCGACCACAAAATAATACAAATAAAGATTTAAACACAATGGATATTCTAGTAAAATAACTGCCGTTTTCCGAAATATGGCTCTCGACCACCCATTGCTATTTCGATTGAAACGGCTGGATTCCCGGGACCTACCTCGTCTCCGACTTACTCCGCGTGGGTGCAGGTCTGAAACTGACTAGAGCTGTGACTCGGCCAGGACCGGTCTTCGCTAGCGTAGGCTGTCCCTCGAGAGCAGGGCGGCCGGTCATTCGCCTGGCCAATAACAATGCTCCGAAAGCGGTCGGGCAGCCTAAAACTAGCTACCCCAATAAATGACTTTTCGGTTGGCGGCGCCATGAATACTCATTAAGCCTAAACATCGAGAGTTTGGGGATAATAGCGATGACTCCAAGACATCTACCAAACGGTAGTGATGAAACTACTTATGAAAATAGGGAATGGATTGAATCCTTAGACTACGTTCAGGCGACCCGTGGTTCGCAAAGGGTACAAGAATTACTAAGACTTTTACAAATACGTGCCCAGGAGTTGGGAGCACGTTTTGATTTCACTCTCAATACACCCTACATCAACACTATCTCCCACGAACAACAATCGCCTTTTCCTGGCAGCCGAGAAATCGAACGTCGCATCAAAAGCATAAACCGCTGGAATGCCATGGCCATGGTAGTACGCGCCAATAGACAGAGCTCTGGTATTGGCGGACATATTTCTACTTACGCCTCGGCAGCTACTCTTTACGAAGTAGGTTTCAACCATTTTTTCCGGGCAAAAACACCCCATCACCCTGGCGACATCATTTACTTTCAAGGCCATGCTGCCCCTGGTATTTATGCTCGTGCTTTTCTGGAAGGCCGCATTAGCGAAACTCAGATGGAAAACTTCCGCCGTGAGTTACAACCCGGTGGGGGGCTTTCTTCCTACCCTCACCCATTTTTAATGCCCAAATTCTGGCAATTCCCTACAGTGTCAATGGGTTTGTCCCCGCTAATGGCCATCTACCAGGCCCGCTTTATCCGCTACCTGGAAAACCGTGGTCTCAAGCCTCCTGACGACGGTAAGGTTTGGGCTTTTCTCGGTGACGGCGAAATAGACGAGCCTGAATCCCTTGGCGCCATAACTCTGGCCGCTCGAGAAGAACTGGACAATCTTATTTTCGTAGTCAACTGCAATCTGCAACGACTAGACGGGCCAGTACGAGGCAACGGCAAAATTATCCAGGAATTGGAAGCCGCCTTTCGCGGTGCCAAATGGAACGTTATCAAAGTTATTTGGGGTGGAGATTGGGATCGGTTGCTTTCCCGGGATTACGAAGGATTTTTAGCCAAACGCATGGAAGAAGTACCTGACGGCCAATCTCAGAAATACTCAGTTTCCGATGGCGCCTACATCCGCAAGGATTTTTTCGGAAAATATCCCCAAACCGCAGAAATGGTGCGGACCTATACTGATGAACAGCTACAAAAAATGCGACGCGGTGGCCACGACCCGCAGAAAGTATATGCTGCCTATCGTGCAGCCGTGCAGCACCGGGGTGAGCCCACGGTTATCCTTGCTCAAACCATCAAAGGATACGGATTAGGAGAGGCTGGAGAGGGACGTAATGTCACTCACCAGCAAAAAAAACTGAACGAGCAGGAGCTACGTTTCTTTCGCAGCCGCTTTGGGATACCCATTCCCGATGATCAAATAGAAAAGGCCCCTTTTTATAGGCCTGCGCCCGAAAGTGAAGAGATTAAATACCTAAAAACCCGGCGAGAAGAATTGGGTGGCTTCTTGCCAACCCGGAGCATTTCCACGCCCTTGCTCGAGTTCCAAAAGGATTTTGATGACCTTTTTGAAGAATTCTTTAGAGGCACCGGGGCACGAGAAGTAGCCACCACCATGGTTATGGTGCACCTGCTTAGCAAACTTTTGGCGCACCCTAAAATTGGCCGCTATGTGATACCGATTGTTCCTGACGAGGCCCGCACTTTTGGAATGGAATCCCTTTTTCGAAAGTACGGAATTTACAGCCCACGAGGATTAACTTACGAGCCGGTAGACAAAAGCAGCCTGCTCTATTACAACGAAACTACCAACGGCCAAATCATTGAAGAAGGCATCACCGAAGCCGGCTCAATGGCTTCCTTCATAGCTGCCGGAACCTCCTACGCCACGTTTAATCTTAACTTAGTACCATTTTTCTTTTTTTACTCCATGTTTGGGTTTCAGCGCATTGCCGATTTGATCTGGGCGGCGGGAGATAGCAGAGCGCGTGGTTTTCTACTGGGCGGAACCTCCGGACGAACCACCTTGGCGGGAGAAGGCTTGCAACACCAAGATGGCCATAGCCACCTACTGGCCTACGGCAACCCGTCAGTAAAAGCTTATGATCCTGCTTATGCCTACGAGGTTGCAGTAATTGTGCGCGAAGGAATGCGCCGCATGTTGGAAAACGGGGAAAGTTCTATTTATTACCTAACCATTATGAACGAGTTTTACCCCATGCCAGCTATGCCCACAGTCTCGCCAGAGGCACCAATTGGCATTCAAGAAGGTATTCTCAACGGAATTTACCGTTTTCGCCCGGCTCTAGATCCGCATGCCGAAGTACATACCCATCTTCTGGGAAGTGGCGCAATTCTTAACCAGGCATTGCAAGCCCAGGTTTTGCTGCAAGAAAAATTTGGGGTAGCCGCCGATGTGTGGAGTGTCACTAGCTACAAAAGTTTGTACTGGGATGCAGTGGAAACCGAGCGCTGGAACCGACTCAACCCTGAAGAGCCACGCCAGTCTTTTCTAGAAAAAAGCCTGACCGATTGCCAAGGAGTATTCGTAGCGGTTTCTGATTATTTAAAAGCCTTGCCCGCTTCGATCGCTAAATGGATACCAGGCACCCTACAGGTGCTGGGGACTGATGGTTATGGCCGCAGTGAAGCGCGCGATGAGCTTCGCGACTTTTTTGAAGTGAATGCTCGCCACATTGCTTATGCCGCTCTCGCAGCCTTAGCCCACGATGAGCATATCACCAAGGCAGCAGTGGTAAGAGCGCGTGAGCAGCTAGCAATTGATTTCCACCGCGCCAGCGCTTTGTTCTACTAGTTTATTCCATTTATGCGGGAACAACTTAAGGGGGGGCAGATGCCAAACCAAATTGCGGTTACGGTGCCAAATATTGGAGAGAACGTTAAAAGCGGTAAAGTGGTGGCCATACATGTTGCTTTGGGCGATGCGGTTGAAGTGGATCAGTCGCTAATCGATTTAGAAACTGACAAAGCAGTGGTAGAGATTCCTTCACCAGTCAAAGGCAATATTGCCCAGATTTTGGTCAAGGTTGGCAACGAACTCAAAATTGGAGATACCGTAGCCCAGGTCGAAAGTGCAGAAACCAGCGAAAATAAAGTCGCGCAAAGCGAACAGGCTGCGCAGCAAACTATGGTGGAGAATCGACTGCCGGTATCAGAACCCGTTCTTGACGAGCTAGGTGATAAACCCGAGCCAATCCCCACGCCCGCTGCGCAACCGCATATGGAAGAAACCCGCCCGTTGGTGGCCGCCGCTCCTTCAATACGCAAGCTTGCTCGGGAGTTAGGGGTCGATATTTACGCCGTAAAAGGAACTGGCCCCGGGGGTCGCATTTCCGAATCAGATATAAAAGCACAGGTAAAACAACAGCTTGCAGCAACAGGCGCCAGCGTTTCTGGCTTAGGAACCGGTGAAACACCGCCATTACCTGATTTTTCCCGTTGGGGTCCGATAGACATTCAAGAAATACCCACCGTACGCCGCCTAACCGCCGAAAGCACTGCTCTTTCCTGGAGAATGGTGCCCCACGTCACTCAATTTGACGAGGCAGACATTACCAAAACGCAAGAATTCATTCGCGCCAACGCTACTACGGCAGGTCAAAGCGGAGCAAAACTAACCATTACTGCAGTGCTGGCCAAAATCTGCGCAACCGCGTTAGTTAAATTTCCTCATTTCAATGCCAGTATTAATCCCCAGGGCAATCAAATAATTTTTAAAAATTACGTGCATATTGGTATAGCTGTGGATACGTCACGGGGTCTTTTGATGCCAGTAGTTACTGATGCCCATAATAAAAGCATTACCGAACTGGCAATAGCCATTGCCGATCTAGCAGACCGTGCACGAAAGACGAGAATAAAACCAGAGGAACTTGAGGGTGGCACTTTTAGCATTTCCAACCAAGGCAGCATTGGCGGCGCCAATTTCACCCCTGTTATTTTATGGCCACAAGTCGCCATATTGGGCGTTAGTCGAGCAACGGTCAGACCTAGCTATTCTTTCTTCTCTGGCGGCTCCTCTGGCTCTGCCAACGGGCGATGGGAACCACGCACTATTTTACCCCTGGCACTTTCCTATGACCATCGCATCATCGATGGTGCCGATGCAGCTCGCTTTCTGAGCTGGATTTGCGAATGCCTGAAACAACCAATGACCATGCATTTATAAAAACTATATTTCGGGAGAAAGTTTATGGCGCAGGAAAAAACCCATCTGGCGGTCATTGGAGGAGGACCAGGGGGATACACTGCGGCCTTTTTGGCTGCAGATCTAGGAATGGAAGTGACCCTCATTGATCCCGAGCAAAACCCCGGCGGAGTTTGCTTGTATCGCGGCTGCATACCCTCAAAAGCATTGCTACATGTTGCTCGGGTAATAAATGAATCCCGGGAAGCAGAAGCATGGGGAGTTTCATTTAGCGCGCCCAAAGTAGATATTGAACGCCTCCGCGCCTGGAAGCAAAAGGTAGTTGCTACTATTACTGGTGGCCTCGGTCAATTGGGAAGCCGACGTAAGGTCAGACACCTACGCGGCACTGCAACCTTCTTAGATCAGCGTACACTCAAAATAACTGGCATTGATGGTCAGCAAAACGAATTAGGTTTCCAATACGCAATAATCGCCTCGGGCTCTTTGCCCGCTGCTATCCCCACCCTGCCCAAAGACCCGGAAAAAATATGGAATTCGCGAACCGCTCTCGACGTACCAACCATACCTAAACGCCTTCTAGTTATTGGCGGCGGATATATTGGCTTGGAGTTGGGCACTTTCTACGCCGCCGTTGGCTCAGAAGTAACCGTGGTAGAGATGACCGCCGGCTTACTGCAGGGAGTAGACCCTGACTTGGTGCGCTACCTGCAAAAACGAGCAGCCACCCAATTCAAAGAAATACTTCTCAATACTTCGGTACTAGGCGCAGTTGTCGAAGGAGAGCATGTCAAAGTCAATTTACAGGGAGGCGATAGCAAAAATCAGCGGTCAGAAGTATTTGACCGGGTATTGGTAGCGGTTGGTCGTAAACCCAACAGTAGCCATTTAGATTTGGAAAAAGCCGGCGTAAAGCTGGCTGAACGCGGTTTCATCCAGGTGGATAACCAGCGCCGCACTAGCGTCGATTCAATATTCGCTATTGGTGATGTAGCCAGCGAGCCCATGCTAGCCCACAAAGCTTACCATGAGGCCAAAGTCGCAGTAGAAGTAATCGCCGGAAAAAGAAGCGCGTACCAACCAGCCGCTATTCCTGCGGTAGTTTTCACCGACCCGGAAATTGCCTGGGCAGGCATGACGGAAAATGAGGCTAAAACCAAGGGCATTCCTTACCAGGTGGCACGTATGCCGTGGGCAGCCATAGGGCGAGCAGTCACCATGGATCGCACTGATGGCCTTACCAAGTTCTTGATTGATCCCAAGAGTGAAAGGTTATTGGGTGTCGGCCTAGTGGGAAACAATGCTGGCGAGCTCATTGCCGAAGGCGTATTGGCTATGGAAATGGCCGCCAATATGACCGATTTATCGCTTTGTATTCATCCCCACCCTACCCTATCGGAAACTTACAAAGAAGCTGCCGAGGTTTTCCACGGAACTGCCACCCATTATTACCGTCCTCGCAAAACAGCTAACGGGAAAACCTGAAATCTATAAAACGCATTCCGATTACTTTTACCCGAAGGGAGAAGGATCTACTATTGCCCTGAAGCTACCTATCCTTTCCCTTTTTATTCTAGTCATAGCTTGCTATTTTCTACTTACATAAAACTTCGGTTAGGGTCCGCAGTCCGCAGTGCCGTATAGCTTCTAACTATCGAATTATCGTTTTCCGTCAGCCTATTTTTACATTCCGCCAGAACACAGATTTGCTCATGACAATACGCATCACTCGGACAGTCCTCGTTTGTATTGCAGCTAAGAGGATATTTTACTTTGCAATCTGGTAGCAAAATTGCGCCAGCCAAAACAAGAAAAACCAGAATGCATCTCATAAAAAAACCTAAAGTCGAACCATTGTCAGCGTGACTACGGCGTTAGCAGACAAGAGCCATCGAGCATAGAGAAGCGGCTGGTCCAAGCCAAGTAAAATGGACGTGGAACCTAACCGACCTGAAGGACGGTGTTTCCTATATCGTTCGGAAATCGGAGCCTTCGGCTCTTCGCGCTATCCTTCCACGCCCTAAACGGCGAGGTTTGCCGCGCAATTTTGATCACATAGCACGCGGCGACAGTAATACGAATAGAGCTATTTTTCATAATTGTCACCTTATTGGTTGTGTTTGGAATAATTTGACCCACAATGACCGAAAAAGCGGAACCGATTATTTTTCCGGTTCGCTTTGACTAACTGTAGTGAATACGAGTAAATCAACTAATAACCTCGCCGTCCACGTTACGAGAAGAGGGACGCAAAGCTATCCGATGAAGAATCCTGTCTAAAACCATTGGAAGTTCTTCGAACATAATTATCATTTCCTTGGAACTGATGAATTCAGGCAAATTGAGCACCGGTTCATAAAGGTTTGGCTTAATCACCGCGGTTTTGGGGTTGTCGGGAACCACAATTTGGCTAACACCACCCTGTTTTGTCCGCTAGGGCTTTAACCGGAGTTCGTCTTTAAAATAAAATATTGCGGCAAATGCAGAATGTAACATCAGGAGAGATATTACCTCAAATAGCATTACTTCTCCGGTGGTAGTATTATTAAAAAACCGGAAAATGCCTACGTTGAAAATGGATTTTGATCCATAGTACAAACTGTTACTGCTATTACCCAAAATAAAAACCGAAGCCGTAACGGGATAGATAAGAGCTAACAAACTTAAGAAAGTCGTTGCCAGAATTGCCATGTAGGGGATTCTGGATATTTTCCGAGGCTTCCATAATATCCAGAAAATAAGGCAATATGGTATGACAATAAACAGCGCAATGGTAATGTAATTGGCGCTCTCTCTATAATCGGAAAACCCAGAAACCAACAATAAGCTGATCAGAACAAAAATAGCAGTATAAATACTTATAAATATCTTACGCATGACTTACTCCTTGCTTGTTATTGTACGCCATCGGTGGCCGAATGCCATAATCACCAGCCATCTTTTACCGCTCTGCCAACAGCAACGAGGATAATATCTTTATCCATGAACTCGTATGCAAAATGTCGTCGTGACTGTTTCTATCGTGATCTAATTCCCGGTATTCGTAGGCTTAAGTTGCGATCTGAAGAATATTCCTGAGCTCGCAGCGCAGCCTTTCATTCCTCTTATCGAGCACTTCATGCTTTATCTTTACTATTATCCCTTTCACTACGTCAGCCGGTTTGAGCTGGGTGCGGTCAGTTAGCTCACGGAACCGTCCGTAAACCACATCATTAAGCTTGGTTGAAAAACGCGCACTTGCCTTGCCTCCTGCTTCTATTGACTTAGCCAGTTTTGCAAGGCTTGAGTACTCGCCCTGTTTTGATATCCGATTGACATAAAAACGGAATAAAGCTGCTTCACTGTTCGGTGCTTCGATTTCATGGCACACCAAGCCCATAACATCACTTAGCTGTCGTGGAATTCGTGCTTCTATTGGATGTCGAACGCCACCACGGGTACTCTCGGAGATTCGAGGGACAGATTGTTGCGGGATTCCTACAACCCGGTCGCAGTGATCACAGACTGATACAAGCACATCGCGAACTATCCCCTTGCCCGACCGAAGAGGTACATCGCGTTCGCGAAAGGTGGTCGAATTCACCTGCTTGCAAAAAGAACATACTGCGCTCGACTTTTCTCCTTCTAGGTATAGCTTCATGATGTTCACCACTTTCTTGAGCTCTTATAAACACTGATGAACCATGCATCCGGCGCTAGAAAATACAGTTTGATATACCATCTGAACCTTGGTCCTCCGGGTGATAGCGCGCATTGAGGTTTGAATATATGAACATCGATTTCCCTTACCTCGTGATGCTTTGAGCGCTCGTATTGAGTCCCATTGCAGGACAACAGGAGCTTAATTACTTGCTCTGGAGTCAATACCCCTGTAGCCAACAGATTCTTGTCGTCAATATCGTCACGAGCCTCGTGCTGAAACGTTCCAGCACGTAGCATAGCTATTGCCTGTTTTCTCGCCTCCGTTAATCCCATAAAAAATGTACGACAATTGTCGTACGATATCAAGAAGATTCGCTAGGCGTACTTCACAGCTAAGCACCATCCTTTTAAGAGTATAGGTAGCATGTCAGAAATATATTCACTTGTAGTTCTAGCTATTTTACATAATATTCGTTATCGGTCCCTAGAATGGGGGTCCCCTGGGGTAGAAAAATCTAGAAAATCGGCGGATTTTATGGGTTCGGCACTCGAATCGGCTCCGATTGCCTTTGTTCCATTGCGAAACAATTTGTCTCAATTTGGCTGTATTGAAATGAAACTCTAGAAACTGATGTAGAGGATGTCGTTTTGGTCTCATTGGGCCTTTGACTGACTTTCGATACTTAGACGGATTTTACATTTTCCGCTTTGATTTTCCTCTCTCCTCTATCCACAGGTCCGCTCGACTGCCGGGTTATGCGTATTCACGGTAAGGTTGCCTCTGCCTCGCCAAGAAACACCAGTGTTGACGCCGTCATGTGCAGCATGTATGCAACCAAGTGATCTGGAACTGCTGTGGTTGATGCTCCTTGACCGTGTCCACCCAACTTGTTCCGTCCGGTTGGGACACTACTTTCAAGGAGACTCCGCAGCGACGTGAAATTCTGTTGCCAAAACAGCGGAATTAGACAGTTGTCTAGGCAGGCCTGGATTAGATTCTTGGCGGTAGCATTTCCTGTATAGATCCAGCCACGTTTATCGCAGATGGATTTCATCATGCTTTCGAACGCCTTCAGGCATTCGTTAAGCGCTTCCTTCGCGTTACCGTGCCGGTAATGTTCGTGGGCTTTTAGAAACTCCTGCTGTGCGCCGGCGTACTTCTTTTGATTCAGGAGCTTTAATGCTGGCTTTACGACTTCGGAATGAATCAGTTCTGAATCGATGCGGATTATTTCGCCATCGCTAAACTGATAGCCGACGCCGTGCTCTTTAAATCGCCCGTTCAGTTCCTCGATGGCTGCATCGGCAAGCTCAGATGCGTTGTTCCTAAGTAGGTATTCCCAATTTCTGGTGAGTCGATCAATTAGGCGAAATGAGATCTCGACTGCATCCAAAGCTTTTTCAATTTCTTGCTCACGAAGAAAGAAGTTAGCCAACTCCTGAATGTAGTCTCTATTGCCATATTCTTTCGCGCCGGGGAGTTTGAAAATTCCGTACTCCCGACAAAGGACGTCGACGATGAACGAATAGGCTTCTTTGACTTGGCCGTCCCACCACTGATTATCGTTGCCCAAGGTATCAAGCCAAATATGGATTATTTGCGTTCGGAGAGGTTGTGGAAGATCGTCATAGACATATACTTCAGGAACATCCCCGCGAAGCTCCCTCTGACGTTTGGAAAAGATATCAAAAATAGCCACGGAGCAACTCCTTACGCATAACGAGCGACTGGCATCATCCTCAGCAATAAGGAAGGCGTTCGTATTCACCTTGACATCGACACCTCTCTCTCGCGAGGTCGAGAAGTCTGTTCCAGGTAGGATGTGCCGCAGAAAAATTATTGCGAACATTTCGACACTGGTCCAAAAAAAAGAATCCTTCTTCATCAACAATATTTAGCTTTAAGCAAAGCTCCAACAGGCGGCTGTCTTGAAGCTCTAAGAGGTGCTTCTCTTCAAAGTCATTTTGTTGAATTTGGGCAACAACTGAAAGGCCAAATTCTTCATATCTCTGAGGCGCACATTCGCTAAACTGTAGCCGTTGTATTGAAGGCTGAAAAAAACTGCACGAACGAGCAAAAATGCACCTGCAACCTCTAGGATAGCTTGAACTCTGCGATAATTTACCAATTTTTACCAACATATTATTATCGAGTACCGTCATATTTGTAGAAGTCCAAAGTAATACCCTCGTATGTTTGAAATATTGGGCACTCGAATTCTTCAAACGCTCATGAAAACATGCAAACAATACTATCAACATATCTATTCAATTTCAACGTCGAGCCTTGAAGTTGACTAAGTCCCAGGGTCTTTGTCTAGTTCAAAAAAACTGGAAATTTCACCCTGTTGAATAATTGCACTTAGCTGAAATTCCCTACGCTGAGTCGAGTATCCCCTCTTAGGATACCAAAATTAGCACAATCATCGGAATTCATATCCGAATTACATCGTGCTAAATACCTTGCATAAATTTTTGAATTTGGAACACAACCAAATCCAAGCATTATCGTGCATATCATCGTAAAAGGAATAAGTCGATACATGCACCCTCCTTTATATTTCCATTTAGTGCCAGCGCACTGAATGCGCTGGGCCTAAATCAAAATACGTTTATTCAATTGTTGAATTTTTGATACAAAACTCAGGCCAATAAGCCGTTCGAGGAGCTAAGTGTAAATTTACAACCTCACTAGAATATTCGTTGGAGTAATCAGTTACTACTCACCCAGGTAATCATTAACTACCCATGTAACGAGAAGATAGTAACCAGTTTTTCGTCCACAATCTTTTGAATAATCTGAGAGGGTTCTGTAATTTTATTATGTTTTTTCTGAGTAAAACACTGTAACCACGTGTAAAGAATTTGCTCTAAGTTAATGCAAGGACACTAAGCGGACGCTATCACGCGTCGTGATCAAAGCGGCCCGCCTGCTATGATGGTCGTTTAACTCTAACTCTAACTCCTAATCCAGATCGCCCAACCGTTACCATATTTCTGGAGCTTCCACCCATCTTCCTGCGGCCCCCAGAACTCGTCACCAATCTTCACCAGCAGACGATCATTGACCTTAGCGACGTAACAGGAACCTTCGGACCGAACCACCTCAACGAAAGCATTCGAGGGAATGCGATTCTCCACCCTGAGCTTGCATAGTTCTTTAAGAGTATCGTGGACTTCAGCCCCCCTCTCATAGTAGTGGCTAAAGAAGATACATGGGCAGCCAGGATGCGTGAGCAAGAACACGTATCCCTGAATCAATCGTTTCGCGTCGGTAGGGAAATCGCTGAATGGCTTTCGGGCAGTATCGTGATTATCAAGGAAAGTCACCACCTTTTCTGGCCATCCACCTAGCACTGAGACCGAGGAGTACTTCCACAGGCCCAACTGATCAAACGACTTAGTACCCCAGAACGTTTTTCGAAGATGCTCCTGCAGCGCAAAGTCGAAGGCGCGTGATTTCTTTGCTACGTCGTAAGCATCCGTTCTATCAATCCAGTCATAGACCAGCTGCGTGTTCGTATCCCAATACTCGCCAACTGAAAACGGATTACCAGTATGGTAATTATATTCGCCTAGGTGTTCCGGCCCAAAGCCCTTTGCTAAGTCGTACCTCCATCCGTCAAAGCCAATGGTCTCCTTCAGCCAAAGCATCCAGTCTTTGATGTCCTTCCTCGCCTTAACGCTACGATGGGCGATGTTTGCTGAGAAGCCGCCTTCGCCATCGTCCTCTGTCGAGCCGCCGCTCAAATAGCTAATCTCCTCTGGATCGTCATCCTTTCCCTTATAGCCCCAGACCATCTTGTTGCTGGCAATAACATGTTCGTCGCTACCCCAGCTTATCCATTCGTCTTGAGCATTCACCTGCTGAGGGTCGCGGTGATTGATGACAATGTCAGCGATACATTTAATCTGCTTACTCTTGAAGACATTAATCAAATCAACCAACTCGTCTTTGTGTCCCCAAAGGGTCTCAGTGCCAATGTATGTTATCCTCGTCATGTTTCCCTTGTCATCTAGGTCGCGGCTGCTCTCGCCGCTATGTTGCATCCAAACCAACTTTTTCGCCTGTTCATCCCAGATTTGAACCCACTGTCGAAATTCGCCTAGGTCGTAGTAATCCATCGGCGTATAACCGACCCAGTCTTGCGCTCTCGACTTCGAGGGTGGCGGAAACCAAACGTGCGTGATTCCCGCTTCAGAAAGGTCAGACACCTTTGTCTTCAAATACTCGTACCAGTCACCGATCCGCCCGTTATGTGTCGCGTCCCATTTGAATAACTGAAACATTATTTCCGTCGTCATTGTGCTTCCTCCCCAATCTTTCATTTAATCGGAAAGTAGACGTGGGCAACTGCTAGAGGAGTTCCGGTTGGCGACAGGTAAACGTTTCTCGGCTGGAGTGGTCCTATACAAAGGCCGCACTATTGTTCCCATTGGCGATATAATTTGGGCCGCATTTGTGGAGCTACTTTACATAACCATTATCGGTCCCTAGCCCGACTTCCGCTATTCGAGGCTTCGAGAACTGTAAGTCATTGAAATTACACGTGCAGGATACAAAAGGTCGGCACTACAGCTCATGCAGCCGTTGCGCTATTCTGAAAACTACTAGCAACCTTCGGAGGAGCCTGCTTCGGCAATTCGAGATGCAATCGTTGAAGCAATAGCTTCAGGTCGTCTTCGGGATCGGTATAGCGGGACAATATGAGTTTTCGCCCATCGCTGGTTGGCAGATGGAGGTCAACCATTTGTAAGGAAGAAAATTTTTCGAGCACCGCTCGTGGAGTAAGTCCTGGCGCAAGTGCCCGCGTTCGCTGTTTCAACGTAACTTGGAGACAATAAGCTAAAAAAGCGACAAAAATATGCGCTTCAATTCGTTGATCAATCTGATGATGTATAGGACGAATAGAAAGATCGTTTTTTAATTCTTTAAAAGCCTGCTCTACCTCAGTCAATTGTATGTAACATGCCCAAAGATTTGCCGGGTCATCATCAATAAGATTGGAGCGCAATAAGTAACTACCTTCACGTCACCCTTTACCGTGATGTATAGAGATCCTATCCATCGATTTCCATTTACTTTATATGCACCATTATAGGATCGGTTGGTATATCTATCTTTGAATGCAAACGCGTTTGTACAGGCTAGCGCCAGCACCGTAACCATGGCGCACGTTTTAATTTTCATTAAAAGCTTCTTTCTTCTAATCATTGTCATGATTCTCCTTTTTCATTAATAGCAATGGTCATATCGCATTAATCGACTTAGAGTAAAATTTTACTCAAGTTAGGTAACCACATAGCTCGATTTAGGTTTCCAC
>JBNKEI010000097.1:0-26661 GCA_050288705.1 Myxococcales bacterium | reverse complement strand
ACCAAGACTCGCCAGGGCTCCAATGGCACGAGAACGCTGTCTTTTGCGTAGCGCCAAGGGAACCCCGCACAAAGCCGGCGCTATAATGGCCAAGGGGCTAGCAAATCTTTTGTGATAGGCTATCCATAATGCTCGTGATTCTTCTTCGTTTTTTTCGTGACGAGCTTTATTAGCCAAAATTTTTAATTGCGGAGGGGTAAGCTCTTCCTTAGAAGCGCCAAACCGATTTCTTCTTAATAAATCGCCACCGACATCAATATTTATAGTAGCGTCTTCAAAAGTAACCACTGCGTAGTTTTCACCTTGGAAAGCAGAGCGATGGACTTCGCCATCGTTAAATAACAAGCGCAGTGTCTTGCCTCCTCCGTGAGGATCGACATATCCTTCTTTTGCCAAAACGAATATGGAAGCCTCGGGATCTCGTTCGTCGGATAACAGTATATTAGTAAATTTTCTTGTTTTTGGGGACACTTCTTGCGCATATAGAGTAATATCGTTTAAATTGTCATAAAAAATTCCCGCCGGTACATCTCCAGCCAACTTTCGTTTTATTAATTCGTTCACATGGAGTTTTAGAGAGGCAAGTCCTCGCGGGCTTAGTCCAAATCCCATGTAAACTCCGATTCCGGCCAACATTATGGCTAGGCAAACTGGAGCGATCCAGAATCGCCAAGGAGCGACCCCTAGAGCAGTTAGGGCCACTATTTCTCGGTCTTCCGAAAGTCTACCTAGAGCGAGCATAATCGCAAAAAGATAGGCTACAGGCATGGACATCAACAAGTAATACGGGGTGAGATAACCTACTATGCGCGCAAAGTCTACTAAGCGAACTGCTGAACCTAGCATAACCTCGACGCCTCGCAGCAGCGACATGGCTAAAAACAGAGAAAATAAGAAGCCCATGGACGCCAAAAATGGTCCCACGATCTCTTTAAATATGTAGCAGTCGAGCCGAGGAATTCCCAAAGGCTTCTCCCAGGGCAATCGAGTTCTAGTTTTTTACTCTCACCCTGACTTCTCCCTAAGGAAGAAGAGAACTTTGTATATTCCCTCTTCCCTCGGAAGAGGGTTAGGGTGAGGGGAGTGCAGCATTAAACTACTTGGGGCCAGGGCTACTTAAACCCTTGGCGGCAATATCTCGTCGCAAATGCATTCCGTGAAAATTAATGCGCGCTGCGGCCTGGTAAACACGGTCGCGGGCATGGAAAATACTGGCTCCTAATGCACACACGGTAAGAACTCGTCCTCCCGAGGTGACCAGCTTGCCCCTATCCATGCGCGTTCCTGCATGAAATACTTGCAGCTCATCGCTTTCGTCAAGGGAGTCATATCCCAGAATAAAATCTCCTACTCTGGGGGAAAGGGGATAACCGTGTGCGGCTAGAACTACCCCTACTGCGGCTTCTTTTCTCCACTGTAGCTCGCTTTGTGCAAGATTTCCAGCAGCAGCTGCGGCGAGAATTGACGAGAAGTCTCCTTGCAGGCGCATCATCTGCGGCTGGGTTTCGGGATCGCCTAACCGGCAATTGAACTCCAGCACTTTAGGACCACTAGAAGTCATCATGATGCCAGCATAAAGAGCCCCTACAAAAGGAGTTCCGCGAGCTGATAATACGCGTAACACTGGCTCGATGATATTCTTGCCAATTTCTTGTTCTCCAGAGTCGGAAAGAACAGGGGAAGGAGAGTAGGCGCCCATTCCACCAGTATTGGGACCGGAATCGTCATCTTCTAAGCGCTTGTGATCTTGTGTGTAGGGCAACATGCAGTATCGCTCGCCATCACAAATAGCGATAGCGCTAACCTCTTCACCCTTTAGCAACTCTTCGATAACCACTTTCTTGCCAGCTGCTCCTACCACGCCATACTGCATGATAGCTCGCACTGCAGCGCGAGCGGCATCTGGCTGATTTGCAACCACTACTCCTTTTCCTGCAGCCAGCCCATCGGCTTTGATCACTGCGCTGGGAAGGCTGCTGGCGTAATCTTCGGCCCGGCGGCAGTCATCGAATGCTGCCCAACGCGCAGTAGCAACTCCTGCTTCGTCCATTAGTTCTTTTGCAAAAGTCTTACTTCCTTCTATGCGCGCTGCTTCACGTCCAGGCCCAAACACGGGGATTGTTTCCTTGCGTAGACGATCGGCAAGGCCGCTCACTAGGGGTGCTTCTGGCCCCACTACTACCAAGTCTACCGAAAGCCGTGAAGCAAGCCCTACTAAGCCTTCAAGGTCATCAACCGATACGGCGTGGCATTGTGCGTGCTTGGCAATGCCTGGGTTGCCCGGAGCTGCATGCAGCTCGTTAGAATTAAGGGAAAGTTTCCATGCCAATGCGTGCTCGCGTGCGCCAGAGCCGACGATGAGGATTTTCATCGTATTCCTCTCATTTTAATGGGGTTTTTCGCTTTGCCGTGTATTTAAACCTTCCCTTGCATTCTCAGGAAAGGCTTCCGGCAAGCCCTTCGTGGATAACCAAGAGGCGATTGCGCTATCGTATGCCGCAGTGTGCGCAAAAGCTTTGCGCATCAGTTGTTGGCGAGTTTCTTTGCTTAGTCCGCCATGAGTTTTTAACTCGTCAACGATTTTGAGGTAGTCGTCAGGATCTACCACTACTCCCACGTGGGCTGCATTCTTGGCTGCGGCTCGAACCATGCATGGACCCCCAATATCGATATTCTCTATGGTTTCCGCAAACGATGCTCCTCGAGCAACTGTGGCTTCGAAAGGGTAGAGATTCACTACTACCAAATCGATAGGCTCGATTTTTTGGTTTTTGGCTTGCTCATGGTGGGCAGGGTTATCTCGTTGAAACAGTATGCCGCCGTGGATGCGAGGATGGAGAGTTTTTACACGTCCATCGAAAATCTCTGGAGCCCCGGTATAGTCGCTGACTCGAGTTACTGCTACTCCCGCTTTTGATAGCGCTTCCGCAGTTCCTCCGGTGGAGAGAATTCCAATATTGAGAGCAGCTAAACTTTTGGCAAAGTCAACAATGCCACGTTTGTCGGATACACTTATTAACGCGCGGGACAAAGCCATGGTGGCCTCCAAAACTTACAGCGAGGTGCTAGCGCCACCCCAGCAAATGACATCGTCGCCTGGTTCCTACTTATGGAAGGCGACGTTCAAAAACGTAGTGCTTTTGCGCAGAACAACCGCCTTGATACACCTAATCAGACACAATGCGCCAAACTCACGCATAATCACCAGTGAATACCTCAAAAACACGACGGCTGGTGATGCTTCCGTGCATGATCATTCCTGAATCGCGGCGCGTTCTACCTGGCTCAAAGGCGACTTGTCAAGAACTACCTGCTAATTAATTGCATTGCAATTTGAGTGCCGGCAATAAAGCTGAAATAGTACTAGGGCATGTCCCTATATCCGACATCGCCGCTCCGTCATTCCCGCGAAGGCGGGAATCCAGTGGGTACGACTTTTTCAATCGATGATTTGGGGCCAAAGGTCAGCCCATCCAGGGTTCGTTTTTTCGATGAGACCCATCTTCCACTGTGGCGCCCCCTGGATTCCCGCTTTCGCGGGAATGACGGAGGGCGTGGTGTCGGATATGGGGACACGCCCTAGTTTTGAATATTTTTTTTGGGGGGTGTACAAGCTTGAATAATGCTAAAATTATAATAACTATTTTGGTGCGACCATATCTATTCAATGATAAGATCACATTCTGTGAAAAAGTAGTTGTAATAAAAACATACCAATCAATGTTAGGAAATGAACATGATTAATCCTGTTACGAAACTATCTGCTAAATCAGCTTACAACGAAATGCTTTCCACTGATCGTTCTCTTGACGTCATGGCTGCTGTTACGACTGATACTCAAAACAATCCTCAGCCAGGTAAAAATTCTTCTGTTCGGGAAGACACATACTCTTCAACTAATGAACGAGAAAGATTCAAATCAAACTTTAAACGACCTATTGTTCAAAAAGTAAAACCTACACTGGTGTATGACGAACTGCCTGAAAATGCTGCTCAATGGAGATTGCGTAGTGCTATGTCCGAGTTGCCTGCAAACATAAATAAAACAGGATTGGTCAATATGCGCTTGTCCGGTAGTGCAGCTATTAGCACCTTTCAGCAAATCGCTAGTATCCAAAAACTAGCTGGTGACTATCCAGTTGTTGTCGTCGACTTGCGTAAAGAACCACACGCATCAATCAATAACTATTCAACGACTTGGACTATACCAGGTAACTGGCTTAATATAAATAAGTCCTATTTAGATGCGATGCAGAATGAGCAAAAACGTATTAACAAACTGAAAGCCTTAAACAGTGAACAACTGACCTTAGTCAACCATGTGGACTACAAACTGCAGGTGTCAAAACCCCGGACGGTTAAAGTCACCCGTCCTCTAACCCTTTTATCGGAAAAGGAAATTGTTGAGCAAAGTGGTGCTCAATATATGCGCCTGGGAGTATGTGATCATTTACGTCCTGATGATGTCGAAGTTGACAATTTTGTTCAAATAATTAGGGACTTGCCTGCCAAAAGCTGGTTGCACGTACATTGTAAAGGTGGACAGGGGCGTACCACAATATTTATGACACTGTTCGATATGCTGCATAATGCTCAAGTTGTGTCTATAGATGATCTTATTAAACGACAATGTGCTCTAGGTTATAATTACGACCTTGTCGGTCCGGGAAATCACCCTGAAAGAGAAGAGTTCAGAAAGGATCGCTTGGAGTTTATTCATGCGTTCTACCAATATGCCAGAGAAAATCCTTTAGGGTGTCCTTTGCTCTGGTTAGACTGGTGTGCAACCCGCAGTGACATAGATAAGCCAACAAACGCAGATAAAGAGGCGCGTGCATGTGCTTAGTCTCCGAGAAGCGACGGAAAGCAGAGTCTCTCGCCTTCGTATAAAGCCCGAAGTGCGCGAATTAGCTTACAAAATTCGACAGAAGCCACGCAACTTCCTTTTGGAAGTCACGATAATCGCACGGCAGGAGTCCTGATCGAAGATTGTCGGCTACGTTGACGGTCTTCAAGAAAGCCCGTTCAAGGGAATGGCGTTAGACTGTAGGCCAACATGTTAGGCAATTTGAATTTACATTGAAATAAAGAGGGCGAAATCATGAACGTTAAACCAAACAAAGAAATTAACCTGGCCTCCCGTTATGGTAGAGATAATCCAGGATTGCCAGGAGGGGGCGGTGGCTCTAGCTCTAAGGCCGGCGCTTTAGCCGGCGCTGCAGCCGGTGCTGTGGCAGGCACCGCAGCCGGCGCCTTTTTCGGCTATAACGCCGGCCATGACGCTGGCTCCAGGGCTGGCTCCAGAACCGGCTCCAGGGCTGGCTCCAGGGCTGGAGGCGGGGCTGGAGCCGAGGCTGGTTCCAAGGCCGGCGAGATCTTCGGCTCCAAGGCCGGCTACAACGCTGGCTACAAAGCCGCACAGGATGGCTTCAGCGACGCCAGCTCCCGAAAAAGCTACCAAGCCGGCTTCTCAGAGGGCTTCCGATATGGCTCCTCCAAAACCAACTCCGAAGCCGGCGGTTATATAGATATCGCAAAGAAGTCAGAAGAGGTATGACCTAAAGCAGGGCAGGTATTTGCTTGTCCTGCTTTTAATCAGTCAGTTAAGTGGATTTCTCCAGCCTGTTGAAGCCATATCTGCGTTTGCTTGGTTGCTTCAGTTGCTTTCATAGGGTCTTTTAAAATCCTTGGATGGGTCATCAAGCGGATAAAACCACTCATGACCAGCCACGATAAACCAACCGTAACTCGTCCGTTCATACATTCTTCCCACCAATCACGCGCTTTTGTGTGTTGAGGAGCGAGTTTATTGCATAGGTATGTTTCCTAGTTTTGATGTCAAGACATCAAATATTCTGCATGCAAGGTAACAATCGGACAGATTTGCCAGCCGGGCGATTGCCGGGTTACTATTGTTAGAAAAAAAAGAATATTTTGGAAACAACTGTAGACAAGCTAACAAAAGCAGGTAAAAAAGGCGCATGCGTGTGCCCAGACAAAAACCAGCTCGGTTGTTTTCTTGCCAGAAAGCCGAACGCTGCTACTCTTTGACGCCGTGACTCGTTCGCGAAAACTCATTCTCTGGGCTATTGCTGCCTGTGTGGTGCTAACTGTCCTCTCGGTGTTGGATGCTCGAGGGTTACAGCGTCGCTCCAAACTCCAGGCAGAGATCAATAGTTACCTAGAAAAACAGCGGGCACTGAAGGAAGAAAACCAGGCGCTTCTTCGCGAAATTAAAAGTCTCTCCGGAGATTGGAAGGCCCTAGAGAAAGCAGCTCGCGAAGACCTTGGGCTGGTTCGTAAAAGCGATGTGGTGTTTACTTTTGAGTAAGCTAAAAACGTTCTTCCGCCTGGTCTTCGAGAAAAAGCATTTCTGGATCTGCTTCGTCGGGAGGTACCGCGTATTCGGTAGGAGCGGTTCCTTCCACAAAATACTCCATACGGCCGGGAGTTCCTTCTTGCGCTCGTAATCCTGACAAAGGATCTATGAGGATCGATTCCACTCCTTCCGGCATGGAAAACTCACTCTTCGGTCGATCTTTCAGCGCCTTTTCCATAAATTCTAACCAAATTGGTAGAGCTCCTCGGCCCCCAGTAATAGACGCTCCCATGGATGAATGGTCATCGAAACCAGTCCAAACGGTGGTGACTAAATCGGGCGTAAAGGCCGAAAACCAGGCATCTCGCGAATCAGAAGTGGTGCCGGTTTTTCCTGCTATAGGCCTTTTCAGTCTTGCTGCTCTGATTCCAGTGCCACTTTCAATAACGCTTTGCATTAAAGAGGTGAGCACAAAAGCAACTGCCGGAGAAATGGTTTCTTCGGATATTGCTTGGTGTTCTTCAAGAACCTTTCCAGTTCGGTCGCAAACTTTGGTTATCATAATGGGCTCGGCTCGTTTTCCCATGGAAGCGATAGTGGCGTAGCTATTGGCCAATTCTAGGGGGGTAACTTCTCCGGTTCCTAGAGCCAGAGAAAGACTTTCCGGCAAGTTGGACTCGATGCCAGCTTTTCTGGCTAAATCGATAACTGCTGATGGCTGAAGCGAGTCAATGAGGCGAACTGCAATGGTATTTTTCGATTTTGATAAAGCGGTGCGTAAGCTCATGGGACCTTCAAAAGCGTTGACTTCAAAATTTCGGGGCTTCCAGGTTTTTCCGGTCCAAGGGTCCCTAAATAAATCGGGAGCGTCATTAAGAATAGTGGCGGCAGTAAACTTTCCGCTAGCTAGGGCAGCGCCATACAGAAATGGCTTAAAGCAAGATCCTGGTTGCCGTTTAGCCTGAGTAGCTCTATTGAAAGGGCTAATGTAGAAATCGTATCCGCCGGATAACGCCAATACCTGACGAGAAACCGGCTCAATGGTAACCAATGCTCCTTGAACAGTGGGAACAGGATCGAGTTGAAGTGTTATCACGGGCTGAGTGACCGAACTATTTTTTTCTTTTTTATGGGACTTGGCCACGTTTTTTATCAGTACCCTCACTAATTGGCCTGGTTTCAGAACGTCGCTGGCTTTGCTAGGAGTTTTAGTTCTTTTTATTGGCGAGTATTTTCTTGCCCATTTTAATAAGCCTAGAGGAATAACTCCAAAAGTAGTTCCTAGATTAATTATGGCTTTTTGACGATCAACCGATTGTACCGGTGCTACTGTTGATACTCCCGGTTGTAAAGAAAGTTTTCTTATCTTTTTGCTCCATTGAATATCATTGGCGTTGCTTATCTGACTGAAATCCCAAACATAAGTTGGTTTTTTAGTGCGGCTATTTACAGGTAAATTTTCGCCTTTTATGCCCGTCCTTTGCAGCCATTGCTTCCGGCCAATGTCAATGTCTTTAAGGGAAAGCCGCTTTTTGGGGGTATGAAATCCGAAACGGCGATCCAATTCTTTTAAACCGTCTTGCAATGCTGAGTCGGCCACACTCTGAAGAGAACTGTCCATGCCTAAGTGAATGCGTAACCCTCCTTCGTAAACCATAGTTTTGCCGTAGCGATTCACTAAATATTTACGAACCTCTTCAATATAATAAGGACCAATATTGGGAGGCGATTTAGGCTCTATCTTCAATGGCTTGGCAACTTCTGCTTGCGCTTGTTTTTGAGAAATGTACCCATTAGATACCATTTGCTTCAAAACATATGCTTGTCGTGCTTTCGCTCTTTTAGGATGACGTATAGGAGAAAGCCGTGAAGGCGATTGTGGTAAGCCTACCAACAAAGCTGCTTCTCCCAAGTTAAGACCGCTGGTGGATTTTCCAAAATAAAATTGTGCTGCTTCTTCAATTCCGTAGCGGCCGTGGCCAAAAGGAATATAGTTTAAATACAATACAAGTATTTGATCTTTGGAGAGATTCTGTTCGAGTCTACGCGCCAAAATGGCTTCTTTTATTTTTCGTGCGATTGACCGTTCCGGGGACAAAACCATGTTTTTTACAACTTGTTGAGTTATAGTAGAAGCTCCTTGGGTTAATCGTAAGTTTTTTATATCTTTAATCAATGCCCTAACTATTCCCAAATAATCTAGGCCCCCATGCTCAAAGAACGCGGCATCTTCCGAGGCTACCATTGCTTGTTTTACTACCGTGGGAATGGCTTTTTCAGCGACAACTGTACGCCGTTCATGGAAAAACTCGGCAACATGGTTGCCATTGCGATCGTATACCCGACTGACTTGGGGAAGCGGAAACTCCTGCAAAACTTCCACCGAAGGCAAATCCTGTCCATAATATAAGAAAAGCCCTATTACCAATAACATGCTTGCCAGGCTTAGAAGCATTAGGTACTTAAAACAGCGAATAGTCCAGTGAGTTCGCCTTATTTTTTTTCTGGATTTTCTCAAAATTCCTACTCCTTTAACCGCTATTCAAAAAACGGGCTACCTGCTTCTCTCGCTTGGGGTCGAGCGCCAAGACGAGAACGTAGAGAGCCAGCAAAACCTTCCTTATTCAAATAGTCACTTTGTTTTTTATCAAGAGGCAATTTAGCTCTTTAAAGGAAAAGACGCACGCAAAGCACTGGGAGTCTGATCTGTTCGCACTTGGAGCTTAGTTGTGGATGAATCGAGGTCCCAAGTCCCTGCGCTACGGATTATGTCACAAATTAACATACAATTTCTCGAAGATTCCCCCTTGTAAAGGTGGTCGGGAGGATTTGTTCGTTTGTCAAGCAGATCTAGAGTTCGATTGCTCTGGGGCTCTGCTATCCGGAGACGACAATTGCAGAAACGGATGAGTTCTTTTTGCGCAGAAGGTCCCTTCCTGCATGCGGAAAATTGTATCGACTAGATACCTAGCTTCATTCTCTTGATGCGTCACTACAATCAAGTTGGTGTTAGGCTGTTTTCCTAAATAGGATAAATAAGGAAGAATTCGTTCTTTACGTTTCTCATCGAGTGACGCCAGAGGTTCATCCAACAGGAGCAGGCATGGTTTGGTCACTAACGCCCGGGCAATGGCTACTCTTTGTTTCTCTCCTCCTGATAAAGTGCGAGGATAGCGTTTTAGAAAGCCTCCAATTTCCATATGCTCAATCGCTTCTTCAAAAATGTATTCGGGAGGACTTTTTTTGTTCATACCAAAGCGGATATTTTCTCGAACCGTAAGATGAGGAAACAAGACGGCATCTTGAGGAACGTAGCCAACCCGTCGTTTTTCGGGAGGTAAGAATATGCCTTTCTCGCTATGGAGCCAGAGCGTCGATTGTACTTCAATGCGACCTTGGGCATGGCGACGAAGACCAGCCATGGTTTCCAAAAATGAAGTTTTTCCGCAGCCAGAGGGTCCTAATATAGCAAAGGAAGAGGCTTGGCATCGAAAAGCCAATTGCAGTGGGAAACGATCTAGCGGAAGCTGGATGTCGATATCAATCAAGACAAAAACCTTTGGCTACGTTTTCGTGAAATTGCATTAGCAGTGATCACTGCGGCAAATGCCAGAAGACAAGCAATGCCAACCAGTCGCCAGGCTCCTGCTTGATCTCCCGATTGCGATCTCTGAAAAATAGAAAGGGCCAGGGTTTGGGTTTGACCAGGAATGTTGCCTGCAATAAATATGGTAGCGCCAAATTCGCCTAGTGCACGAGAAAAGCCCAAGGTAGCTCCTGAAAGAATTCCTCGCCAGGAAAGAGGAAGGACCACGGTAAAAAAAGCATTGATTGGTCCTCTTCCCAGAGTTCGAGCAATTCCAATTAATCGTAAATCAGTTTCTTCAAACGCGGTGCGAATAGAACGGGTAAGTAGGGGAAAAGACATAACTGAACAAGCCAAAACCACTGCTTTCCAAGTGAAAACAATTTCCATTCCCCCGTAGTCAAAAATTGCTCCTAAAGGACCTCGGCGTTGTAGTAGTTCCAGTAAAATTAGTCCCACGGCCGAGGGCGGCAGAACCAAAGGAAGGGTAAGCAGAGTCTCTAATATTCCCTTTCCTGGACTCTTGCCATAGGCTAACCACCATCCCGCCAAAATTCCTAGGGGTAGGGTAATAAGCGTGGCTAGCGACGCTGATCCCATTGTGAAGGCAATTAGAGAAAAGTCTTCTGCTGATAAATTTAGATTCATAAAGGTACGAAGCCGTATTTCTGAAAAATATTTTTGGCGGATTTCTGATTGAGAAACCGAATGAATTCATCAGCTGCTTTCTTTTTGCATTGGGCGATTCGTGCTATTGGAAACACAATGGGGGTAGTCTGAGCTGAGGGGATAGAATATATCTCTCGCACTCTTTGGGAAGTTACCGCGTCAGACCTGTACACTAGGCCTAAAGGAGCGGCTTCAGTTTCTACTGCTGCCAGAGCGGCGCGGACACTGAGAGTGGGCACCATTTTTGGTTGGAGCTCGTTCCATAGATGCAAGTGTTGTAGCCAAATTTGCGCATAGCGTCCGGCAGGGGCTATTTTGGGGTCGGCGATAGCTATTCGACGAACTTGTTTCAAAATTCTGGGAATATTTGCAGTTAAATCAGAAGAAGTAGGGACTATTATAACTAATTGATTAGAAAGCAAAGGCTTATGATCTTGGGAAAGAACCAGGCCTTTTTTTTCGAGCTCTTTCATCCAATTAGAATCAGCAGAAACAAAAACATCGGCAGGTGCGCCTGCCATAATCTGCTGGGCTAATATCCCCGAGGCGGCAAAAGAAAAACGAACCCGATGCCCGGTTGCCTGCTCGAATTTATTACCAATTTCCGGAAAGGCTTTTGCAGTGCCTGCTGCGGCAAAAACTACAATATTATCGGCCCAGGCAGGAAAAGACCACGCCATAAAAAATGTAAGATTAACGATAACACTTGCAAGTGAGGAAAAACGTTTCATTTTTCCAAAATCCTTTCGTATCTAGAGTCTAGGACTTCTGGTTGTCATGTGCAAATCTTAATTGACATATGTCAATCCAATGCGACACGATTCGGCAGCAGTTTTCAAGGAGAAAATAATGGAAAAGGTCTGCAATGCCGTGCGGCGCTATCGACTAGAAAAAGGATGGAGTCAAAAGGAATTGGCGGACAGAGTTTCTCTTTCCCGTCAGAGTCTATGTAGCATAGAGGCAGGAAAAATGGTGGCCTCCACTGGAGTGGCTCTTCGGCTGGCCCAGGCGTTGGGATGTCGAGTGGACTCCTTGTTCTGGTTGGAACAAGAAAAACGGGGAATGGTAGAGGCGCAAATAGGAAGTGCTCTGGAAATCGACGATGGTGCTAGTCTGGAGGAAGAAAATGATTTGCGGGTTGCGTTAGCAGAAGTAGAAGGTAAATGGGTGGCCCATCCTCTTAGCAATCGCTATTGGACAGCAGCCGCCGCCGGTCTGCTTCCAGTGTCCGAATATCGGCGATGGAAAAATTCTAAAGGTCGAAAGCTGGCAAGAATAGAAATGCTGGAGGACGTAGACGACGCTCGTCATGGGTTGGTGGTCATGGGTTGCGCTCCTGCTTTAGGTTTACTAGCGGCACGATTTGCTCAGCAACACCGTGTTGCAGGAAAACTAACTTGGCTTTCCGGAGCGAGTCTTGCCGCACTGGATTGTTTAGCTAGGGGAGTAGTCCATTTGGCAGGGATTCACTTGCAGGGGGAAAGCTTCCAGGAAGACAACCATTTTTTTGTCCGCCGCCATCTTCCCAAGCGTTCCATGGCGTTGCTGCATTTCGCGACGTGGGAAGAGGGCTGGGTAGTGCAGAGAAAAAATCCCTTGAACATTCAAGGAGTGGAAGATTTACTGCGTTCTGAAGTTCGTTTGGTTGCACGCGAACCAGGAGCCGGTGCGCACCGATTGCTGGAAAGAGAGCTCACTCGCTGTAGTTTGACCTGGAAAAACGTACGAACTTGCGGGTACGCTGCTCGTGGTCATCTGGAAGTCGCCGAGGCAGTGGCCATGAATGTAGCCGACATAGGAATCGCTATTCGCAGCGCAGCGTTAGTTTATGGGCTAGAGTTTATTCCTTTGGTTTCCGAAAGATTTGACTTAGCATTTGCTGAGGAGGGCATGAAAGAGCCGCAGATGAAGCGACTAATAGATACTGTTAATAGTCGTTCTTTTCGGCGAGAGCTGGAAAGCATGGGCGGGTACGAGACGCGGCAAACTGGAGAGCTGAAAACGGTGAGTGTCGGTAAAGATTCTGTTGGAAACCGGGGAGCTTTTCTTTAAAACAAATTCTATGGACTTAATTCTTTTCGATGTCGATGGTACGCTGCTAGATACTGGTGGCGCGGGTAGACGAGCTATCAACGAAGCGGCTCACAGATTGTATGGGCAGGCAAACCTTTTCGACGGTATTCCTTTTGATGGAGCTACCGACCAAGGAGTTTGCCGGCAAGTATTGCAAAAACTAGGTAGGCCTTTTCATCGCCAAGAAATAGCCAAACTGATGGAAGCGTATTTTCGGGTGTTGGAGGAAGAAATTTCTTGTTCGTCCCGCTATCGCGTTTTTGATGGGGTAATAGAGTTAATTTCCAGTTTTCGAAAAGCTGGGGTGTTGCTCGGTTTGGGTACTGGGAATATGGAAGCAGGAGCAAGGATTAAATTAAGGCGCGGTAATCTGAATCATCATTTTTCTTTTGGCGGTTTTGGGGATGATGGAGAGCATCGCCAAGATCTCTTGAAGGCAGGAATCGAGCGAGGAGAGCGCCTTTTGGGACGAAAAGCTGGCGAATCTTGGATTATTGGCGATACCCCTCGTGATTACGCCGCCGCCCGCGCAATTGGCGCGCGGGTAATTCTAGTGGCAACCGGTATTTATTCTTTTGAGGAGCTGGAAGCGCTTAATCCCGATATTTGTGTGCGGTCATTAGAAGACCGGCGTCTTTATTCCTTGGCAGCAGCCAGAAAGAAATAATATGATTTATTCCGTGATTTTCGTTTTGTGTGGACTAACTGCTGCTTTGCCAACTAACCAAAAAGAGCAATGGGAAGTCAAAACTAATAATTCTACCGTTACGGTTTACGCCCGAAACAAAAAAGGCAGCCCTATTCAAGAATATAAGTCGGTAGGAATTATACCTGCAGCTCCTGAGGCAGTATTTAAAGTACTGACTGATTTCAATCGTTATAAAGAAATCATGCCCTATACTGAAGAAAGTAAAATTATTTCTACCGAACAAGATGGTAAAGTTGTTTATTTTTATTCGCTATTGAATGCCCCCCTTGTATCTAGAAGAGACTATGTTGTTCGTATTGTTTTAGATCAAAGTAATTGGAAAGATGGAGAAGGTTTTTTAAAAACTAGTTGGACCTCTGCCAAAACTAACCTCGATCTTAAACCTGGGGTGGTTAGAGTAAAGGTAAACCAAGGTTCATGGATATTGGAATCTTGGGAAAAAAACACCAAAACGCGAGCAACCTATTATCTTTTTGCCGATCCGGGCGGGTCATTGCCTTCGTTTGTGATTAATCGAGCAAATTCCTCGGCAATTCCTGACATTTTCCGAGCGCTAGCTAAATGGTCCCTTAAATAACTTTTTTGTAACTATTCAGCACTAGCCACTTCGCGAGCAACCAAAATTGAAAACCACGGTCTTTCCGAGCGTAATGCCGCAGGCATGAAGTCGAGGAAGCCTTGGGTCTCGACAAGCTCGGCCTGAACGGATTTATTGCAGCCCTTCGTTATCAAGAAAGAAAGGTACTGAATAGTTACGGAACGAGAGCATAAAATTATAAAAAAAATGCGACAAGATTTCGGCATACGTGTTAACTAGTTAGCATAATTGACACTAATGATTGTCGCAAGTTTCAGTCACGACTCGAGAGGAGGAAGACTAGGAAGTTACAATCCACACCGTTTCGAGAGTATATCTAACGCGATAAAAGCACTCTCCATAATTCATGGGAATAGTAATCATGCTTAATCTCAGTAGAAACAAAAGTACTGCTTTGCCTAATCGGAGTTTTCAATTCGAAAATAGGGCGTCGACTAGCAATTCGCAAAAGTCCTCGAAATTATCGAGCGGTTCAAGAAGCGAATATAGTAGGGCTAAGCGCAGCTCGCCAAACGACGTAGTTTCACACGCGAATTACCGAGCAGCTCCTCGCCAGTCGATGCGAGCAAGTTCGAGAAATGCGCCTAACGCTTCCTCTTTGCTAAAAGCACCAGGTAACCCCCAGCCTGCCGGGACGCTTTCAACGAGATCTGGAAGGTCGAGTCAAGTTGGCGATGGCCAGGCAAAAAATGCCAAACTCAAAACCCCTATATGGGCTTGGGCGGCAGCAGCGGGGCTCGTTGCGATTATTTCGCGTCAACAGGTGCTTGATCAGATGGCCGAAGAAAACGCACCCCCCGTGTCCCCAAATGGAGAAGAACCGCCGGCTGGAGAAGAACCGCCGGGAGCGGCTGAAAGTGGTGAAGGCAAGGAAAACAAACCAGCAGTTCTGAAATCGAGCCAATCATGGGGGCAAAAATGGGCGCAAAAAATTGGAATAGGGCGTAACCAAAAGGGCAAAAATCAAATAAGCTGATCCAGATGCTTGGCAAACCCCGTCCTTTAGGGCGGGGAAGGATAGAGCGAGGAGCCAAAGGCTCCGATTTCCGAACGATATTGGAGACACCGTCCTTCAGGACGGTGAGGATGTCCATAAGTTTTGCCACAACTAGCTTTTTTTGCCGCCGTGCGCGAGGCGAAAGGCTGTGTAAAAGGTAGTCGAGCTTCTTAAGAACAGCGTCGTTTATTCTGCCTCAACGGCTCCCGCGCACACTCTCATTTATTCGAGGATATGGGAAATTAAGTAAATGGTATATTATCTCTTACTATCCTCGTTTGGATTTCTCCGGTATACCCATTTCTGCTTTGCGTTTTTCGAGTGCCTCAGCAGCCGCTTCTTGGGTATCATAAGTGCCGACATGAATTATTTTGTTAGGACCATTCCGAAATTTGGCCTCCCATTTTCCCGATTTTGTTGGATACACGCCAACATAGCTTCTGGATGAGCTCGATGATTCGTGGAGTGGCAATTTATATTTCTGCGGCATACCCAGTTCTGCTCGGCGTTTTTCGAGTGCCTCAATGGCTTCTTCTTGGCTTTTAAAAGTGCCAACGCGTTCTACCTTTCCCGAACCATCTTGCCGCTTAAACTTCGCCTCAAATGCTCCTGCCGCTGTTTCATGCACACCTACGCAGGATATGCTCGACTTTGTGCTGTAGGCAGGGGAAACCAAATATGGATGTTTCTCAAAACTTTTGAATTCACCGTTTTGCTCAAATAATGAATTTGATGAATCATGGGACGGCATTGGAATATTTTCAAAACTCGAGGATATGGGGAATGAAGTGGACGGTGGAGGTGTCGCTGGTGAATTTTGCCGGTTGTTTCTATTAACCGAGCGACTATGACTTGATGACGAGTAACTATAGCCAGGGTATTGAAAACCTGTAGGACGCATAATTTATTTCTCCTTAAATTATTTGTTTGAATACTTATCGCGAGGGTGGCGGCAATTTATATTTCTGCGGGATACCCATTTCTGCTCGGCATTTTACGAGTGCCTCAATGGCTTCTTCTTGGGTATCAAAAGTGCCAACATTCACCTCTTTTTTCGAGCCATCCCGTCGTTTAAAACTGGCCCTCCATCTTCCCGATCCTGTTTGACGCACACCAACATACCTTTGGCTCGACCCTGTGCTGCTAGCAGGGGGAACCAAATATGGCTGGTCCTCAAAATTTTTGAATTCACCGCTTTGCTCAAATAATGAATTTGATGACTCGTGGGGCGGCATTGGAATATTTTCAAAACTCGAGGATATGGAAAATGAAGTAAACGGTGGAGGTGTCGGTGGTGAATTTTGCCGGGTGTTTCTATTAACCGAGCGGCTATGACTTGATGACGAGTAACTATAACCAGGGTATTGAAAACCTGCAGGACGCATAATTTATTTCTCCTTAAATTATTTGTTTGAATACTTATCTCGAGAATAGTGGCATTTTATCTTCGTTTGGATTTCTCCGGTATACCCATTTCTGCTTTGCGTTTTGCGAGTGCCTCAGTGGCTGCTTCCTGGGTATTATAAGTGCCGAGATAAATATTTTCGTTCGAATGAGTAAACCTGGCCTCCCATTTTCCCGATTTTGTTGGATACACACCACTTGACTGGTGGATTCTATGTTTCTGCGGCATACCCAGTTCTGCTCGGCGTTTTGCTACTGCCTCAATGGCTTCTTCTTGGGTATCAAAAGTGCCAACATTCTCCGTTTTTTTCGAGCCATCCTGTCGTTTAAAACTGGCCCTCCATCTTCCTGGTTCCACTTGACGCACACCAATATTCCTTTGGCTCGACCCTGTACTGCAAGCAGAAGGAACCAAGTATGGCTGGTCCTCAAAATTTTTGAATTCACCGCTTTGCTCAAATAATGAATTTGATGAATCATGGGACGGCATTGGAATATTTTCAAAACTCGAGGATATGGGGAATGAAGTAAACGGTGGAGGTGTCGGTGGTGAATTTTGCCGGGTGTTTCTATTAACCGAGCGACTATGACTTGATGACGAGTAATTATAACCAGGGTATTGAAAACCTGCAGGACGCATAATTTATTTCTCCTTAAATTTTTGAATACTTATCGCGAGAATAGTGGCATTTTTTGCTCTTTGGATTTCTCCTATATACCCATTTCTGCTTTGCGTTTTGCGAGTGCCTCGGCGGCCGCTTCTTGGGTACCAAAAGTGCCAACATAAATTTTTTTTTTCGAACTAGTAAACCTGGCCTCCCATTTTCCCGATTTTGTTGCATACACACTACTTGATGGCTGGTGGATTTTATGTTTCTGCGGCATACCTAGTTCTGCTCGGCGTTTTGCGAGTGCCTCAGCGGCCATTTCCTTGCTAAGAAAAGTGCCAACATACTCCATTTTGTTCGAGCCATCTTGTCGTTTAAAACTGGCCCTCCATTTTCCCGTTTCCGTATGACACACACCAACATACCTTTGGCTCGACCCTGTGCTGCAAGCAGGGGGAACCAGATATGGCTGGTTCTCAAAACTTTTGAATTCACCGTTTTGCTCAAATAATGAATTTGATGAATCATGGGACGGCATTGGAATATTTTCAAAACTCGAGGATATGGGGAATGAAGTAGACGGTGGAGGTGTCGGTGGTGAATTTTGCCGGGTGTTTCTATTAACCGAGCGACTATGACTTGATGACGAGTAATTATAACCAGGGTATTGAAAACCTGCAGGACGCATAATTTATTTCTCCTTAAATTGTTGTTTGAATACTTATCGCGAGAATAGTGGCATTTTATCCTCGTTTGGATTTCTCCGGTATGCCCATTTCTGCTTTGCATTTTTCGAGTGCCTCAGCAGCTGCTTCTTGGGTATCAAAAGTGCCGAGATAATTTCTTTTGTTCGAATGAGTAAATCTGGCCAACCATTTTCCCGATTTTCTTTGATACACACCGCTTGATGACTGGTGGATTTTATGTTTCTGCGGCATACCCAGTTCTGCTCGGCGTTTTGCAAGTTCCTCAGCGGCGGCTTCTGGGGTATCAAAAGTGCCAACACACACCTGTTTTCTCGAGCCATCCTGTCGTCTAAAACTGGCCTCCCATTTTCCCGATTTTCTTTTACGCACACCAACATAGCTTTGGCTCGACCCTGTGCTGCAAGCAGGGGGAGCCAAGTATGGCTGGTTCTCAAAATTTTTGAATTCACCGCTTTGCTCAAATAATGAATTTGATGAATCATGGGACGGCATTGGAATATTTTCAAAACTCGAGGATATGGGGAATGAAGTAAATGGTGGAGGTGTCGGTGGTGAATTTTGCCGGGTGTTTCTGTTAACCGAGCGACTATGACTTGATGACGAGTAACTATAACCAGGGTATTGAAGACCTGCAGGACGCATAATTTATTTCTCCTTAAGTTATTGTTTGAATACTTGTCGCGAGAATAGTGGCATTCTTCAAAATTCGAGGATAGGGGTGAAAAAATGAAGGTGAGTCTATTCGTGAAGATTCTGGATTCTTAAGGTAGTAAGATGAGCGTATAGGCCACATAGTCAAACTCCTTATGTTTTTATAAAAATTTTAGTTATTTGTATTTCTCCGGCATACCCAGTTCTGCTCGGCATTTTGCGAGTGCCTCAGCGGCTTCTTTTGGAGTATCAAAAGTGCCAACGTGCACTAGTCGTTTCGAGCCATCCTGTCGTCTAAATCTGGCCTCCCATTTTCCCGATTTCGTTTGACGCACACCAGCATACCTTTGGCTCGACCCTGTGCTGCTAGCAGTGGGAACCAAATATGGCTGTTCCTCAAAACTTTTGAATTCACCGCTTTGCTCAAATAATGAATTTGATGAATCATGGGGCGGCATTGGAATATTTTCAAAACTCGAGGATATCGGGAATGAAGTGGACGGTGGAGGTGTCGGTGGTGAATTTTGCCGGTTGTTTCTATTAACCGAGCGACTATGACTTGATGATGAGTAACTATAACCAGGGTATTGAAAACCTGCAGGACGCATAATTTATTTCTCCTTAAATTATTGTTTGAATACTTATCGCGAGAATAGTGGCTTTTATCCTCGTTTGGATTTCTCCGATATACCCATATCTGCTCGGCGTTTTGCGAGTGCCTCAGCGGCCGCTTCTGGGGTATTATAAGTGCCGAGATAATTTCTTTTATTCGAATGAGTGAATTTGGCGATCCAGTTTCCAGATTCTGTTTGATACACACCAACATGGCTTGATGACTGGTGGATTTTACGTTTCTGCGGCATACCCATATCTGCTCGGTGTTTTGCGAGTGCCTCAGCGGCCGCTTCTGGGGTATCAAAAGTGCCAACATGCACCTTTTTTTTCGAGCCATCCTGTCGAGTAAATCTGGCGGCCCAGTTTCCCGATTTTGTTTGACGCACACCAACATAGCTTGGCGGTGTCAAATATGGCTGGTTCTCAAAATTTTTGAATTCACCGTTTTGCTCAAATAATGAATTTGATGAATCATGGGACGGCATTGGAATATTTTCAAAACTCGAGGATATGGGGAATGAAGTAAATGGTGGAGGTGTCGGTGGTGAATTTTGCCGGGTGTTTCTATTAACCGAGCGACTATGACTTGATGACGAGTAATTATAACCAGGGTATTGAAAACCCGCAGGACGCATAATTTATTTCTCCCTAAATTATTGTTTGAATACTTATCGCGAGAGTGGCGGCATTCTTCAAAATTCGAGGATAGGGGTGAAAAAAATAGTGGTAAAAACTTTTCTACTTACTGCCAAACTATCCGACTAATACCACTTCTTTTTTTGCAACTCAGAATCGAGTTTAGAAAGTGCTTCATTGGCGGCCTGCTGATCGCTGAACTCGAACGTTTTTGCTGGCGTACCGGGAATACGAATTTCAAGCATCCATTTAGTGTCGACTTGATGCACGTTAGCAAAATCTTTAATTGTTCTGGCAGAATGGGACGAGGATGACGAACGTGTGGGATAGAATCTTTTGAACTCTCCTTGCGCATCGAACAACGAGCTTGTTGTGGTGTGTGGAGGCATCGGAATATCGGCAAGCCGGGAAGATATGGGGTATGTATCGAATTTAAACGGTGCGGGAGGTGATGACTCAGGAGCAGACTGACGAGGCGATGAAGGTGAGTCTATCCGTGAATATTCTGGATTCTTAAGGTAGTAAGATGAGCGTATAGGCCACATAGTCAAACTCCTTATGTTTTTATAAAAATTTTAGTTATCGGAAAAATAGAGCAATTGTTGCTTCGAAAATATCAATAAAGTGAAAACTATCCTTATTTTTACCGTAACGGCGGTAGTTGCTAATGCGATTACATGCTTCTATCGCGCCATTCGCGTTCGAATTAGCTGAACCAGGGTGCGTACTCCTACGCCAGTGGCGCCTTTGCTAAAATACCCGCGTTCCTTCGGGCTAGTGGCAGGTCCGGCTATGTCTAGGTGAACCCAGGGAGTATTTCCCGCAAACTCTTTTAGAAAAAGCGCGGCGTTAATAGCCCCACCCCAACGCTCACCAGAGTTTTTCAAATCGGCAATGTCTGATTCCAACTCTCCTTGTTGCAACTTGCTGATGGGGAGTCTCCATATTTCCTCGCCGGCAACCTGGGCTGCATCGAGTACCTGTTGTACTGCGCTTTCATCAGTCCCAAATAAGCCGGTAATATAGTTTCCCAGTGCTACTGAACAAGCGCCAGTTAGGGTGGCAATGTCCACGAGAATAGCGGGCTTGGTTTCTGTGGCCCAGGCAATTACATCTCCTAGAACCAAGCGCCCTTCGGCATCGGTGTTAATGACCTCCACCGTTTTTCCTAAGCGCGAAAGCAGAACGTCTCCTGGTCGAAAGGCTTTGCCGGAAGGCATATTTTCGCAAGCCCCCACATAGGCATGTACGGGAAACGGTGGCCGGAGAGTAGCGACTACTCGCATTGTTCCCAAGACCGCCGCCGCTCCGGCCATGTCGGTTTTCATATCGGACATGGAATTGGAAGGCTTTAGGCAAAGCCCGCCAGAATCAAAAGTTATGGCTTTTCCAACCAAAGAAATAGCCGGCTTGTTGGCATTTTCGCCTTCGGGAATCCAGCTCAGTCGCATTAGGACTGGTGGTTCTTGGCTGCCTTGGGCTACGCCAAGAAACATTCCCATGCGTAGCTTCTCTATTCCTTCGCGGTCGTGTAGCTCGAACTGGAGGTTTCTTTCATCGGCCAAATCTTTTGCTAGCTGTCCTAAACGAGTAGGAGTTAGCCCGTTTGCCGGTTCGTTTACCAAATCGCGAGTCCAATTAGTGGCGTTGGCAAGATCTTGTGCTGCTTGCAGAGCCAGCCGGTGCGATTGGTTTTCCGTTTGGTTTTCTACTGGTATCCATAGAGTTGCTTGTGCTAAAGCTTTTGAGTCATTCTTGGGAGCAGTTTTGTAGCGGGAAAACTCGTAATTCCCTAGTACCAACCCTTCGGTAGTTGCACCAATCCAATCCAGAAGAGATTCTTTCTCCCACAGAACGACACAAACAGAACGGGCTCCTGCCTTTTTTGCAGTCTTGACTCCTATGCCAATAGCTTGCCTAAGTTCTTCGATATTGAATTCTTGCCGAGAGCCTAGTCCTAGTAAAAGAATCTGTTGTGAGCCTAGGCGCGCATGTGTGTGAATAAGCAAAGAATGCTCGCGCTTTCCGTCAAAGTCTTCTTGTCTGGCTGTATTAAGAAGAAGACCGTTCAAGGCTTTATCTATTTCCGTCAAAGGTGCAGCCGCTTCTTCTGAGTGAAAAACCGGGACTAGTAGAACGTCGCATTGGTGTTGGAGCAGATTGTCAGAGGTTAACGAAAGGTTCATAAATGGTTTTCCTCAAAGTTGTATGACTGCTGGTGTGATATGAGCTTCTAACAATCAACGCAGCGCAAGGTATACTAGGTAGGACTTCTTGGTAAGTAAAGTGGAAGCGTGATTGGTTTGTCTAAATGGCCGTGTGTCGCATGTTGCGAGATGTTGAGGGAAGATGTGGAACTACCAGAAAAAACTGCCTTTCTTTCTAGCTTTAGGGGGTGCACTAATGGCATTTTTTGTTTTTGCGAAGAAAGAAAACAATCCTTCTTCTAATTCAGGTCAACCGGAATTTCCGAAGAATTCCGCCGAAGATTTTAAGCTACTAAAGCCATGGGATTACGACAATAATTCTAATTCCCAGCGTTATTATCCTTTGGTGGTTGGATTGCACGGACTGAATGGCACTTATTATATGCCTAGCTTTGTAAATAATGACCAACAAAGGCAAGCTTATCCTATGTTTTATATGGCACCGCATACTAACGCGGACTGGATTTCTTCTTCCAGGTGGTTAATTGACCAAATTGAGGTGCTAAGAGCCCAATACCGTATCGATTCTGATCGAATTTATTTAATAGGGTTTTCTATGGGGGGATCGGGTGCCTATGCAGTGGCTAATGCCTATTATGACTACAAAAAGCAATTATTTGCGGGTATAGTAAGAATGGCAGGTCAAAGTCAAACCGAGGTACGCATGGCTATCGCAGAGAAAACTTCCATTTGGTATCATGTTGGGCTAGATGATGAACCCGTGAGGGTAAACATTGCTCGCCAAGCCTATAAGTTCATTAAGGATTATCCGAGTAATGCTTCTGCGGAAGAGTCAGTTACGACCGACAAAACCTTAGGTGGTTATACTAGAATCACTAAAACGCTTAAAAAAAATAAAGTGGAAATAATGAAACTTAGCGAATACCAGAATGTGGGGCATACAGACATGGCTTTTAAAGAAGATCTCCATGTGCTCAAGTGGCTATTTAGTCAGTCGTTAAGAAATTGACCGGATATCTCGTACATGAATTTCCCCTAAAGCGCTAACCAATTTAGTTGACAAGCATATAAAGGTTTGACAGGTGCCTGCCCATGTTTAAGAGGGGTGGCGAGATCTGCGCAATCCCGTTAACCGGTACCGTTAGCCGTCAAAACCAAACTACACGCTTGGCTTATGCCTAGTCAGGCCGGTAAATTGCTGCATATGAGAGAACGAAATATAGGGATTGTACGAAGAGTGGTGGTTAAAATCGGCTCTGGTGTGCTGACTGATCATCGAGGAAAGTTCGACCCGGTTCATTTTGCCAGACTGACTAGTGATCTCCTAGATGTGGCTCGTGAAAAGGAATTAGTGGTGGTGAGTTCTGGCGCCATTGCTTTGGGCGCCGAAAGAATGGGCTTGGCGTCTCGCCCTCGCGATATTCCCGGAAAGCAAGCCGCTGCGGCAGTAGGTCAGGGTTTGTTGATGCACCGTTATGAGAACGCGTTTGGGCCTGCTGGTTTCGCGACTGCACAAGTGCTGCTCACTCACGATGATTTCGCTCATCGTTTTCGCTATCTAAGTGCGCGCCATGTTTTTGAAAAACTATTATCTGCCCGAGTAATTCCTATTCTTAATGAAAATGATACCATTGCAATTCAAGAGATTAAATTGGGGGACAATGACTATTTGGCAGGGCTAGTGGTAGGAATGATTCAAGCTGATCTGTTGATTATTCTTTCTGATGTTGATGGCTTGTATACCGCTGACCCGCGAATCGATCCTGAAGCCAAAAAGCTCGGAGAGGTAGAAAGAATTACTCCAGAAATTGAGCGCTTGGCCGGGGGGTCGATTTCTAAAGTGGGGACTGGGGGAATGATTACGAAAATACGTGCTGCTCGGCGAGCAGCGCAAGTAGGGACTCCCACCATTATAGCTCCCGGAAAACAATTACAGTGCCTGTTAGATGTGCTTGCTGGAAAACCAATTGGCACTCTTTTTAAAGCAACTTCTCGCCTATCCTCACGAAAGCGCTGGCTTGCTCATGCTCTAAAACCTAAAGGTTTACTGCTAGTTGATCAGGGTGCTAAGCTGGCTCTTTTAGAAGACAAAAGTAGTCTTCTTCCCGCGGGAATTAAGTCAGTAGTGGGAGGTTTTCGACAAGGAGACCCGGTTGATATAGCAGATGAGCAAGAGATGGTATTTGCACGTGGTTTGGCCACTTACAGTGCCGAGGAGATTAGGCTTATTGCCGGTTGCCAGACCGGAGCAATTGAAGGGTTGCTTGGCTACAAATATCTTGACGAAATCGTGCATCGGGATGATTTGGTGGAACTGTGATAGGGCTGACCAACGAGTTAGACGCACATTTTCAATGTATTGCCACCCCACTCCATTGCTTTGTGTTTAAATAGTGAAAATGGTTTTTGTGAGGGGAGATGGTTGAAAAAGCAGCAAGGGTCAATGAGCTAGGTCGAAAAGAATGGCTTTTATCTAAGGAGTAGCAAAATTGGGGTCAGAAAACTTCAGTAAAACCGCCGTAACAGAACCGATAAAATTCCAAGCGGGACAAGAAACAACATCCATGATTCTGGGCTCACCAATTGAGTTAGGACACAAGCCGGGTGTGGAGAGCAAAAAAAGCGCTTTGGCGATTGCTCATTGGGGACTAGACAAAAAAGCAGAGCAGGTTTGCATAATCGATGTTCGAACGCTCTCTTCATATGCTGATTATCTGGTAATCATGACTGCAGATAGTGAGCCGCAAATGAAGGCGATTGTCGAACATGTTGAAGAGAAAATGAAAGAAACCGGCGAACGTCCATTAGGAGTAGAGGGCGTAGACGCTGGCCAATGGCTGCTAATCGATTATGGGGACGTAGTGGCGCACGTGTTTGATCAAGAAACCCGTGATCTGTATGGTTTGGAGAGTCTATGGGTTGATGCCCCGCGCGTTCCGGTCGAGCAATAGCCAGAAAAGAGTGATTGCCTGAAGTTACGCCTGATTTCGGTGGGTAAAGATCGTTCTGGGCTTTTTGAGCCTGCGGTAAAAGAATATGCCTCGCGGTTGACACACTATTGCCGCCTGGAATTGGTAGAACTACCGGAATCTAAAAAAGGGCGTTCTTCCCTAGTGGCAATTAACGATGAAGGGGCATGCATCCTTTCGCGAATAAAACCTAGTGACTGGTTGGTAGCTCTTGATGAAAGGGGGCAATCGCTGACTAGTCGAGAATTGGCTGAAAAAATAGGTAAATGGGAAGCGGAAGCGCGCGAGTTAGTTTTCTGTATTGGCGGGGCCGATGGATTGAGTGAAAAAGTCCGTTCTCGCGCCCAATTAGTGCTCAGTTTGTCTGCCATGACATTGCCTCATCGATTGGCACGAGTGGTAGCGGTAGAGCAAATCTACCGTGCCTTTACTTTGCTTCGAGGAGAGCCCTATCACAAATAGGCTTGTCACACATGGGATGGATAGAATCACGGCATGAAAGGGCGGCAAACCCTTGATGCTTTCTAACAAAGCCATAACTTTCTAATGGAGATTTGGAAAGGTCATGGCTAATAAAGGCATCCAAGCGGTTCTATTTGATCTCGATGGGGTTATCGTTTCTACCGATGAATTTCATTTTAGAGGTTGGAAGCATCTTGCCGACGAGATTGGCGTCTATTTTGATAGGACGATAAATGAACGATTAAGGGGGGTTAGTAGAACGAAAAGTCTGGAAATTTTGCTTGAACAGGCGCCGAAGCAGTATTCGCAAATTCAAAAGGCCGAAATGGCGGCTAGAAAGAATGAATATTACCGCCAGCAAGTGCAAGCACTTTCTCCAGAAAATATTCTTCCCGGCGTTATGAGTATTTTAACGGGACTAAAAGAGCGGGGTATTTGCATAGCCGTTGGTTCTTCCAGTAAAAACGCTTCCCTTATTATCGAAAAAATCGGTCTCGCCAGTTACTTCGATGCAGTGGTAGACGGAAATGAGATCATTCGTAGCAAACCAGATCCAGAGGTGTTTTTGCTGGCTGCTAAAAAACTGGGAATTCCACCAGAGAAATGCCTGGTGGTAGAAGACGCGGAGGCAGGAATTGAAGCTGCCCTAGCTGCTGGGATGAAAGCCATGGGAGTAGGGGTCGCAGCGGATAGTCGGCGCGCTACCCGCAGAGCAAGAGATTTGGCTCACGCATCGGTTGACGATATGCTCAACTGATTGATGCGTGTCGCGGGCAAAGGCCATGGCATGCTATCTATTTGGGCGAACGATTACTGGGCCAACCAACCAGTTTTTTCCCTGCGTGTCAATTGTCCAGGAAATAGCTAGTCCGGTTCCTGTGCCCATGATGTCCCAGAAAAAATCCTTCCAAGAAGGGTCTCCATGTCCAGAAAGATCCCAAAGCTCCTTGGCAATGCCTGCCAAAAGGGCAACCCCTGCGCCTATGGCTAGGCGAGTTTTCTGCTTTTCGGAAATACAGGCTCCTACGGTATACCCACCAGCAGCCAGGCCGGCGCTAAATCCAAAATGAAGTGCCTTATCGTATGCAAACCAGCGATCAGAAGGAGCTTGTTTGTTAGTCGCTACTGCAAGAAAGGTTGCTAGAAGTAGTGTGGTTGCCATAAATACTTTCTATAAGTATTCGAAGATGCTGATGGTTTTTAGAATCCCGCCTGAAGTCTTACCTCAGTGGAGTAAATATGACCCATAGTCTCGAAACCCTTTCGCCCGCGCAGCTCTGGAAACACTTTGTGGCGTTGAGTAACATTCCTCGTTGTTCCCGTAATGAAAATGCGGTAGCCGAGTATATTTGCGGCTGCGCTCGCCAGTTTGGATTAAAAGTAGCTAGAGATTCAATTGGTAACGTGGTGGTCTACAAGCCAGCGAGCGAAGGAAAAGAGCTTTCCCCAATCACTGTGTTGCAAAGCCATCTGGATATGGTGGGTGAAAA
>JBNKEI010000096.1:0-6773 GCA_050288705.1 Myxococcales bacterium | reverse complement strand
GACTTGGCGTCGTTGGTTGAGCTATCTCCATTTGAGCAAGCAGTTGCCAGAATTAAGGCCGCAGGCAATGCAATCCAAGTTACTCGAAATGGCTTTCTCATGTTTCACTCCTCGTGCTGACTTAATTTCATGTTAGCAGATTGAGGAAATAGCGTTCCACTTCGAAACAATAGCTCATCCCCTAAATCCTAGCCAAAGAGACTTCTTAACTAGCGCTTGATAATACCAGACCTGCTTTATACTTCGATTAAGAATCCTCCTGTCGCTTGACCATTCTTGTATGCTCAGGCTATGGAGAAGATGTGCGAATATTTAGGCGCATGAAGAATGGGCATTTTATACACCCGAGGTAGAACTTGAGGGAGCCCAAGTCGCTCCGTGATGTTTCCCCACCGATTGAGACACGAGCTCATGTCGGCGTAATCGACGTGGGATCAAACGCTTTACGACTTCAGATAGCCAGGGTATTTGCAGACGGAACTTTTTGCGTAGTTTATGACGAGCGAGAGCCTGTCCGCTTGGGACAAGAAGTATTTCGCACAGGCAAGCTCTCCTTAAAAGCCATGAAGCTAGCTCTGAATACCCTCTCTCGCTTCTGCGCGATTGCTAAAGAATACCAGGCAGAGCACATTCGCTCAGTGGCTACTAGTGCGGTACGAGAAGCAAAAAATAATGTTCAGTTCACCGAGGAAGTCAAATCTCATACCGGGTTGGATTTAGAAATTATCAGTGGCTCAAACGAAGCAAAACTTATTGCGCGTGGTGTACTTTCTAATTTCCGTTCGGCCAATTGTCGTCTAGCACTGGTAGATATTGGCGGAGGATCTACGGAAATAAGCTTGGTTGAGCGCGGAGAACTGGAGTTCTCGGGATCTATTCCGGTAGGATCGGCGAGATTTACTGAGCAATTCTGCCTTTCTGATCCACTACTACCCGGACATGAACGAATACTTCGTGAGCAAGTTCGCGAGCAACTAAACCTACGATTTGGCGTTCCGCCAACAAAACCTTATCTCCAAGTAGTGGGAAGCGCCGGAACCATTGGGGCTCTTGCCAATTTTATTCGCCATAGACCAAGCGCCTCCCGTTCCGCTGGTTACTCTCGAATGCACTTTTCGGTGTTCGAGCTTCATCAAGCCTGCTTGGCACTGAGCAAAATGCCCCTTCCTCGACGGCGAAAAGCCCCTGGAATTGAGGAACGAAGAGCAGAAATAATTGTTGCTGGAGCCATTATTCTGGAAGAAATCTGTGCTTATTTACAGGCGCATACCATCAAAGTAATGCGCCGTGGTCTCCGCGACGGCCTAATGCTGGAAGAGATTGACAAGTTAATTGCCGATGAGCGTTGGTCTCTAACAGACTAATGCTTTTAAGCCCATTATCAGATGGGGGAGTGGCCTGTGCGGCAGTTCTCTTGGGACCCAATATCATCTGTGTGCGTGTCAATTTAAGAAATTCGTTTTGGAGTATTAGCTTGTTGGTCAGCACTACCCTGGCAACAGCGATAGCCTCCGGCCAAGAATCTTCCGAATCACCAAGAACTAGTGCCTCAGAAATTCGCGTACTGAGCATTGACGGCATTATCAATCCCGCTTCCTCGCGCTATCTCGCCCGCGAACTTTCCGCCGCACAAACCAAAACCGTTGAGTTGATTATTTTGGAGCTCAACACTCCCGGCGGTTTGGAAACCGCCATGCGCGACATGGTAACCAGCATTCTTGGCTCTAGGGTTCCCGTTGCTGTTTACGTAACCCCCGGTGGAGCGCGAGCGGCATCGGCAGGAATGTTTATTACCGTGGCTGCAAATTTCGCGGCAATGGCTCCCGGTACCAATATTGGAGCCGCTCACCCGGTCGGATTGGGTAGCACCGATCGAGATGAGGTTATGGCCGATAAGGTCACTCAAGATGCTGCCGCGCTGGCCAGATCGATTGCCAACCAGCGAGGAAAGAATGCCCAATGGGTTGAAAAAGCGGTACTGGAAAGTGTTTCTTTAACCGCCAGTGAAGCTGCGAATTCTAATGTAATCGATATGGTAGCTCCCACTCTTGCCGATCTTTTGGCGCAAATCAATGGCCAAAGTTTTCATACTGCTTCCGGAAAGCGTACAGTCCAAATTACCAATGCCCAGGTCGTAGAGCTACCTATGAACTTGCTGGAAAGAATTTTGATGGTAATTATTGACCCCAATATTGCCTATCTTCTTTTCTTAATAGGCACCATAGGGGTGCTCGCCGAGCTTTATAATCCAGGAATGTATCTTCCAGGGACTTTAGGAGTTACTTCTCTAGTTTTAGCACTAGTTTCTTTTGGGAGTCTGCCTATTAATTGGGCAGGAATTTTGCTATTACTCTTGTCAATTGGACTATTTATTGGGGAGCTGCATACTGCCGGTATTGGAGTGCTAAGCGTAGGCGCCTTGCTATGCTTTCTATTGGGCTCGCTTTTACTGTTTTCGCCATTTTCCGTTCCTTCTCCCTCTGAACCTTCGTTGCGAATTAATCCTTGGCTAATAGGTTTTGTTGCAGTGACAATTGCGGTGTTTTTTTTGGGAGTATTACGAGCATTGGTGCGTACCCGCCGAATTCCCATTACTAGCGGAAGCGAAACTTTGGTCGGCCGCACCGGAATTGCAATCTCATCCCTAACACCAAGGGGAACGGTACGTCTTGATTCCGAAGAATGGACTGCCGAATCGGAAAAAAAGGAGGAATTTATTGATTCCGGCGAGCGCGTTCGCGTCACTAGCGTCCATGGGGTGACCCTTTTCGTTCGCAAAGAATTACCAGTGTCTCTGTAAAATAAGGGGGGTTAGCATGTTCGCAAACATTATAGTATTAGCTATTGTCGCCGTGGTAATACTAATATTGCTTTCATTGGCAATTCGGATTGTTCCCGAATATCAAAGGCTAGCAGTATTTCGTTTAGGCCGCTGTATTGGAGCCAAGGGGCCGGGATTAGTATTGCTAATACCAATGATCGATCGCGGCATTCGGGTAGATTTGCGAGAAATTTATATGGACGTCCCTCCCCAGACCTGCATAACTCAAGACAATGCATCGGTATCTATTGATTTTCTTATTTATATGAAAATAGTAGATGCCCTTTCCAGCGTACTTAATGTAGCCGATTACGAAGGCGCCGCGCGAGGCATTGCCATTACCACCTTGCGCGCGGTGGTAGGCGATATGCTTTTAGACGAAGTTCTTTCACGAAGAGAAAGCATCAACCAGGTACTTCGTGGAAAACTGGATGAAGTCACCAACCGCTGGGGCATTAAGGTTAATGCGGTGGAGATTCGAGAAATCGTACCCCCACGCGACATATTAGAGGCCATGAGCCGCCAAATGTCTGCCGAGCGCACTCGCCGCGCCATGATATTAGAAGCAGACGGACGAAGAGACGCTGCTATTCGCGTTGCCGAAGGTGAACGACAGGCTCAAATCTTACGAGCAAAAGGTGACCGGCGATCAGCCATTCTTCGGGCCGAGGGTTATGCTTTGGCTCTGCAACAAATCTTTTCTATTGCCTCCACCGTGGACAGCAAAACCATGAGTTTGCAGTACCTAGATGCACTAAAAACCATTGGCTCGAACCCCTCTACCAAACTTGTGATTCCGGTGGAGTGGACTGCTCTGCTACGCCCCTTTATAGGACATGCCGGCGATAGCCTTCACCAGCAGGAAGAGACCCCCTCGGAGGAATCACGACCCAGCACGCACTAAACGGTCTTGCTTAGCGCACAACGTAAAGGCGGATCTTGTCGATGATGACCTGCTCGACCTCGCTGGCGGGCACCAGGAGAAGAATGATTACAAGGATAAATGTCCGAGCTAGGAGACAATCCGCTGCAAGCTCAATATGCTTGGTTATCGCCCAGTACGAGTGCAGAAAACCCAAGTCAAAAAAAATCCCAGAAACCAACGATATCTTCGAAGAAATCAAACGTATTCGAAACGAAGCCGAACAATCCGAAAACCAACTCCTAACTTCTTATGATGCAAAGGCCACTGTTAAAATTGGGGAATTTTCGCGTGACGGTGAAAAAAGCAAGCTTTCCAGACTACCCCGTCTCAGGTTCATCGATATTCCTTACAAGGCGCCAGGGTAATCTGTTATAAGTAAATTGCTAATAGTTGGTTCGTTGTTTTGCAGGACTTGGCATGTCCATTGCGTTCCATGGACAACCGTTAAAATCAAAAAACAACCTTGGGAGAACTATGCCGTACACAATCAAGAGAATCCATGAATGCAACGAACACAAACATTATTATGGATTTGACGCATCTGTATCTAAGAGTAACGAGAAACCAGAAGTACAAGGGAAAATAGAAGCAAGTTTATCGGAATTGCTTGCTGAGGCTCGTACGGAGCAGCTTATCAACTTGTCTTATTTTGAGGAAAAGGAAGGCAACCCTGGGGAAAGAAAATGGGAATTCGGAGTTGGTGTGAAAGACACCCCATTGATCCGACACTGTAGAGGTTGTGCCAACAAAACAGTCGATAAGATAAAAAATCGACTAAAGAAAGAGATGAACAAAGCGGGGGTCAGGGAGAATTTTTATAGTTCGATCGGCTTAGCTCCACACATCCGTACATCTGACGACCGCGTCTCTTTCCCTCCCCTTGCGGCGTCCACGGCAACGAGGTCTGCACCAATAATGATACCTGGAGATAATTTATTTACGACTAAGTCGCGTCAACCACGCTTTGATGCCGGATTCGGGTCACGCCAGATGGATCGAGGAGGACCTATCGAAAGGCCACTCAAAGCGAATAGAGGCAAAGCAAGCAGCGATTTTCTAGATGCGGGGTATTCCAGTCGACGAGGCACGAAAACATATCGCAACATGCCAGGATAGAAGACACCCTCGATGGCTGGATAGCGCACGAGCAGCGGTCGTGACGCCTACGGAAAGGGTGGTGGCCATTCCTGGCGCGCCAAGCAGACGGGCGTCGCTGGCCAAAATTCCCAAAGCCGTGTCTCATGGCCTAAATACAATCGCTGCCCAAAAACCGTCACCGCGTTTGTTTTTTATGCTCGGGCATCCTGAGGGAAAGAATACACTTACATCTCCTGAACGCCAGGCATCTTCAATCAAGCGCCGATAAATCGGTCCGAGCGAAGGATCGTCGCGATCCATCCACAAAAGCGTGTGTGTATCCAGCAAGATCATTTATTTGCTATTTGCCTTCCACTCCTTTCGAACAAATATTTTTGTAGGCTTCCACCATGAATACCCCTACCACCTACGTAAAGAACTGGGAACAAAAACTCACCCAGCATCTGGACTCTAACTAAGTTGCTTTTATCGGCAATGCCATCTATGTATCGCCGTTTCTTGCGGGATCATGTAGGACTCACGCAACGATATAAAGGAATAATTATGCAAAACATCAATAGAAGTATTAGGTATTTGTATGGGAATAATCAACAATTGCAAAAAGATAACAAATCCACAGCAGGAAAATACTCGTCACGAGAAAAAAATATTGATAACGCACCGATTCAACGCCCAGCCTCGCATCCAAACAACCTAAATCAGCATGCCTCTCAACTTGTGAGCACGAGCATGCTGTCGACCTTATCCGACGGATATTCATCCCATAGCAGTTCAAGTAGCCGAGCGTCGTCTGCAAGTAGCCAAGAGCCGTACCGCCGGCCTCCCAGGGGAATTGATGCGGTAATTGCGAACGATATGCGGATAGCACAAATGTGCCGACCAAACCAAGAAATAGACCCGGAGTTTAGAGATATACTGGCAAGTCTGTATGAATTGACGGGTGACCTTAAGTATTGCCTGATAAGAAAAGCGCTACCAATCCAAAAAATAGACGACCCGGAGACTAAAGAGACACTGAGAATTTTATTGTGTAAATTGAAGGGTAGACATCAACCTGAGGATAAGGAATACATAAAAAGGGAAGCTGAAAGAATTCAAAAAGAAGTGAAACGAAAATTCGACCAAGAGCGATCGGCCGGGGGCGTTTCGGCACGCTGATGGCTACTTCTGGTGATTTGATGCCTGCCTTTTGGGAAAGACACCGTACGGTCGCCAGTAACCATGTATACGTGAGAAGTCAGCGTGCAGGCAGTCGAGTGAGGAAATAGATGCTATCGAGTGCAAATTAGCCCTGGGAAAAAGAACCGAAGCTGCATTGTTTTTAATTCGGTATTTCAAGCCAATGGCCTCGCTTAGTAAACCAAGGGTGTTTGGCGCCAAAGATACATTGACTATTTAATCATTGAACAAGCTCATGCGCGCGTGAAGTTCTATTGCTGCTGGTCTTATTTTCCGAAATCGTCTTGGCGATCGAGCTTGGCGGTGTAAAGCCCTAGTCCAATGCGATATTGCTGGGTAAGCGGCTGGTTCACCACTGCCGCGCCCGCCGCTTAGTAGTCGGTGGGCATGTTAAGTTTTACTTCCTCGGTTGGAAAGGGACCAAGCTATTGTTCCGAAAATTCGGCGATGACTTCCTCGACCGAAACCATGGTAGCAGCACGAGCAATCCACCGATTCAGAACTAACGGGTCATTGCATTTCTCTATGAAGGCAAGCGCCTTGTCACCCACGGGGATACCGCGCGCTGCGAGAACAGCCAGAATCGCTTCGACTTTACCTTCGACTTTACCTTCGATTTTGCCTTCGACTTTGCCCATAGCCCATTTCGTTTCGGCAAGCTCTCGAACTTGATTAATCTCATCCGTCACCTTCTGATAGGCATCTAAGTCCGCTTGAGTAAACGTCGACTGATTAGCTAGCTCCAACGCT
>JBNKEI010000095.1:0-13892 GCA_050288705.1 Myxococcales bacterium | reverse complement strand
CGATGACGCAGATGGGACTCGAGGAAAGCGCCTCCCACGTCCTCGAGCACCATCATCCAACCTCGCGGGGACAACTCCCAGGAGTAAGCCTTCTGCACTCCGGGTCCTTCCAGGTGGACAACTAGGTCAAAAACCCGTCTTTCGCTCTCTAGCTTGCGAGGCGTTGCCGCTTCAGGCTTGATTACCTGGAGAAGAACCGACCCACCGTCAGAGAGTCGGCGTGCCCGGAACACCTCGCTGTCATTACTCTCGGAGAGCCGCGCAATAATTTGGTAACCATCGAGCTCCATGATCGCGAATCGACGAAATCGATTTAAAAATATTCACTGTTATCTCGCTCATGCCAACGAAATGGAACACAGCGCAGAGCCATAATCGCCGATGAACTAGCTCTCGCTCGGTTGCAGAATTGGGGGAACTTCGTCCAGGAGAATCTCGCGCCATCATTACCGCTTTCCAATTCGGGCATTTGCTGGTTTTTTCCCGCAACAACTGCGGAAAAATGGCAAAAATCCGCAGCTTGATTGCCGAAAAACATCACATCGGCTATTTTTTTGGGCATGAACCTCGGACGAAAACTGCATTTATCCCCAGTAGCTGCTAAGAAAAGCCTCTTTCTTCTGGGACCTCGGCAAGATTCCTCCGAGTGGGGACAAGCACTTGAACAGTTCATCTTTCAGGAGCTTAGAGCTTGGCTTTCCTACCGACATGACGACCGTCCACTAGCGTACTGGCGTACGGTGGACCAACGCGAAGTCGATTTCGTGATCGACGAAGAACTGGCTATTGAAGTTAAATCTTCCACCAGACTTCATGACACCGATTTCAAGGGTTTACGAGCTATCTCAGAAGAATCCACTTTCAAAAATCGCATAGTTATCTGCCGGGAAGCTACTGCGCGACAAACTGACGATGGCATACTGATTTTGCCGGTAGAAGAATTTCTTACCCGGCTTTGGGAAATCGGGTTTTAAGACCGATAAGTAATAATAAAGGTTTCCTCCTCCAGCAGCTCCGAATTTGCAACACAATTATAAAATGAAATCATTTAAGAAGCCTAAAGCGCCGGTCACCACCAGTTGTCAAGAAAAACCCTCGGAGACAACGAACGCTAGCAGTTATTGCAATCGATGCGCCAGGTAGATTCCTGCAAAGCCTCCGAGAACACTTGCGCCTAGTGCCGAAAAAGAAAACGTGCTCGCTCCGAACAAGCCAGCAATATATCCTCCAGCCAAAGAGCCCACTACCATTCCGAATATATATAATTTTTTAGAATACATACTTTCCTTTCAGTAGCTTCTCGCATTTTCACCGCCTAAATACTTATAGCATTAAAATTATACTAATCGAACAGCACTTGTCATTTGCAAGCACACTGCATAACCCAAATAGAGACATCAAGCAGCGAGAACGCTTAATGGCGCGCACGGGTAAGCACCGACAAAAGAGAGGGCGGCGAACATGAAACCGATATGGAAGTTGGCTGGGTTAGGAACAGCTTCTCTGTTGGGCGTTTTCGGAGCACACCTGGGACTAAAAAAATCACGCGCACAGCGACGCCTAAGACTACAAAAAAGAATTGCTAGCAATGAACAATTGGCCCCTCACCGAATAGTAATTTTGGGAGCTGGCTTTGCCGGTTTTACGGCTGCAAAGAAACTTAATAAGCTTGCGCTTGGTAAACCAGTAGAAATATTACTTATCGATCGCAATAATTACCATCTTTTCACCCCTATGCTCCACCAAGTCGCCGCCGGGCAAGTGGAGCCTGAGCATATTGGACTTCCGCTGCGCAGCCAGGCAAGTGGAATCGATAGAACGCAGTTTCGACAATGCGCAGTGAAAAATATTGATTTAGCGCACCGTCACATTAACACTGAATCGGGTGACATTACTTACGATACATTAGTAATTGCACTGGGAAGCGTAGCTCATTTCTTTGGGCAGCACGATACTGCGCAACAGGCACTTACGCTTAAAAGCCTTAACGATGGAATAATACTACGCAATAAGCTAGCCGAATCTTTTGAAAAAGCCGCATACACTGTTGACAAACAAGTGAAACGAGAGCTTCTAACTTTTCATGTTATTGGAGCAGGTTCAACCGGAGTGGAGCTAGCAACTTCCCTAGATGAATTTCGCCGAACCTGCTCTCAGTATTACCCTAATATTCAACCCCATGAAGTGTTTATCGACTTAATAGAAGCCCACGAACACCCTCTTTCCGAAATGAGTAAGCAGACACGAAAACGAGCAATTAAGCATTTAGAACGCTTGGGCATCAAAGTTCTTACCAAAACACGAATCAGCGGAATTGAGAATGGTCACCTGCGTACTAGCGAGGGGAAGCTACTTTCGCCAGGACATTTCATATGGACCGGCGGAGTAAGAGCTAATCCACTAGCCGAAACATTGCCGGTCCAGCAAGGACGTGGTGGGCGGCTCAAAGTATCGCCTTTTTTGAATCTTTCCAGTAATCCGGAAGTTTACTGCATTGGAGATATAGCGGAAACTTCTTACCGTACTACTGCTGCACCTCCCAATGCTCCTGGAGCAATCCAAATGGGCAAAGCAGCCGCTCTCAATATTACACGCAGTTTGCAAGGATTACCTCTAAAGCCTTTTAAATATCGTAATGAGGGTGAATTACTATATCTTGGACGCAATAACGCGGTAATACACATTGGAAAACTAGTGTTCGACGGATTTATTGCTTGGCTTTTATGGCATGCCTTTTACTTAATAGAGCTCAAGGGGTTAGAAAATCGCACCAAGGCAGCAATTGATTGGGTCGTGGAATACGGATCGCAAAGACGCTTGATTACGCAACTCTCGTTCAAACCAATGGGATAGTAATAAAAAACAATTAGCAATGCGGACGAAATTCCTGAATCCAGACACGCTCTACTCCCCAGGTAAACAACCCCAAAGTCTGGGCGCGAATCACGAATTCCTTTCCCTTTACTGGCCGAGTAACCGCAATAATGCGAGTACCAGGGCGGCAATTGCGCAATTGCTCACTAATGCGAGATTTGGTGGCATCACTAAACCCACACCAATTCAAAAAAATGTGCGTAGCCTCTTTGCATGAGGCCTGCATTGCGTCCCCTTGTTCAAGAACAGCTCCCGCCGCCTTAAGCGCCGGCGCAGTAAGCCGCACATGCGATTCCAGCAATTCGATGCCTCGCGCCTCGGCTCCTAGCCATCGCGCCGCAAGCAAAGAACGACCTCTACCCGCCCCCAAATCGACAAGCTGCGAGCCACCGCCCATACCAGCTCGCCAAAAAAGAAATATTGCCGTTGCCATTATCACTTCGCCGTAGAGCAACTCCCGCCTTTGCTGGCCGCTGGCCTTAAGACGAAGCGCTGATTCGAATGATTTTGGCCAGCGATATGGCGAACGAACAATCTCAGTAACCCACAGTTTCAGGTATGCAAAAAGTAAGGTTGGACGTAAAACCATAATAATAAGAAGAAGCGCAAGATCGATCGGCCTGGCAATCAGTTCGAGAACCAGGCCAGTCGCGACCGCAATGATTCGGTCAAGAACCGTAGTCTTAAGCAAACCGTCAGTAGATGAAGATTTATTGGTGGAAATCACGTGATACCTGTAGAGATGAGACACTCCTAGAAAAGCACCTCACCAGGTTGCTCTTCAAATTTCAATAAGCCGCAACGCCCTGTGCAAAAATCGAAAATTCACCACTAGCAGCGCCCAAGAATCGCAAACCTCCATCCGGTTGAACTTCAAACGCATCTATAGCCTGCGCCGCGGGGTTAAGCACATAAAGAAATTGACCTTTAGCAGCGAGGTCCATGTCGATTGGGCTGCTCCCTTGTCCGGCTATAGGATCGAGCAAAACAAGCCTTTCCGTGTATTCCTGGTTCCACCAGCTGTCTTTAAGCAGGCGATACGCGGAAATAGTGTCGCTTACTGTATTGGCTGTATAAATATAGCCTTTCCTGTTTTTTACAATCCAACAAGTTGCCTGTTGTCCGTTTTCCACCGAAAGATTGATGCCCTTCAAGGTTCCATCCTGCCTAATTTGGTATAGAGAAACTGCGCCGCTTCCGGCTTCTGCCACCACAAGCTCTTTGTCTTTACCGAAAACAAAACCAAAAGGAGCCTTCCCACTAGATGCTGTCTTCACCGGTTGATTAGCCGGAAGATCATATTCATCCATTGGAAACACTAGAATTTCATCGCCCCCCCGATTGGTCACCACCAGAAAGCCCCCCGCAGGATGTAACCCCACCTGCGCGAATGCCCCCGATCCCAGAGGTCTTGTAGACCCCTGAATAGGACGTAAGCGACCGCAATGACTTAGATAATATCCGGTAATATTAGGCGATTCCCCAGCGTTCAGAACATACACTTGCCGATCAATAACCGTCAGACTAACCGGAAACTGCCCGCCTGAATCGACTTTTTCCACCAGCTTTAGACCGTCTGCAAGAACTCGGAACACAGAAATTTCATTGCTTCCTGCATTAACTGCAAGCAACCATCTATGGTCCTTAGTTAATATCAACGATCCTTGCGACCCTAGGGGGTCTAGTTCCCCACCAGAACCGCGTCCTTGGGTCGATACCATGCCAACCAAAGTAAGCAATCCCATCTGGTTGCGCTTATAGACCACAACTTGATTGTTTTCTTCAGCGTTAGTCATGGTATAGACAGCGCCCTTTTTAGCAATGCCATCCAAATGATTGGCAAAAGCCGAAAGCGAGCATAGTATTAGACTCAAAAATGTCGCCATTAAAAATAATAGCTTTTTGTTCACTTTTTTTCTCCTTTTTTGTAGTCCCCCTTTTTAGAAAAACCTAAATTGAGAGGGATAACTTTGAAATAGGTCTAGCAAGCATTCATAGCCAGTATTCCTTAGTAGTTTTGTCGGGAGATCGAGGTAATTAGCAATGGACAAACAAAAATTGGAAACAATCGCTCAATTTCTTGTACAAGCTGAAAAAGGTATTCTAGCAGCCGATGAAAGCCAAGGGACCATCAAAAAAAGATTTGATGCCATTCAGGTTGACTCCACGGAAGAAACTAGAAAAAACTACCGAGAGTTGTTATTTACAACCAATCAAATAGAAAAATACATCAGCGGGGTAATTCTTTTTGACGAAACTATAAGACAGGCAGCCAACAGCGGGATTCCATTCGCCAAGCTGCTCGCCGACAAAGAAATCTACCCGGGAATTAAGGTGGACCTGGGCGCCAAAGAGCTAGCCAATTCGGGAGGAGAGAAAGTTACCGAAGGTTTGGATGGATTACGCCAGCGTCTATTCGCTTATCGCGACCTAGGCGCCAAGTTCGCAAAGTGGAGGGCGGTTATTATAATCGCTGACCAAAAACCAAGTTGGCTAGGTATTCAGGCAAACGCTCATGCGCTGGCTAGGTATGCTGCTTTGTGCCAAGAAGCCGACATCGTACCAATAGTAGAGCCGGAAGTACTTATGGACGGCACGCATGATATAAACCGATGCCGAGAGGCAACTGCCGCTACCCTTCAAGCGGTATTTGCCGCCCTATTTGAGCACTGCGTACTTCTGGAAGCTACCCTGCTGAAACCCAACATGGTTATTTCCGGAAAAGAAAACCCGGTTCAAGCTAGCCCAGAACAAGTAGCGCAAGCTACCATAAGCTGTTTTCGCCAAGTTGTTCCCGCGGCAGTTCCGGGAATCGTTTTTTTGTCCGGCGGCCAAAGCCCAGAACAGGCAACCGAAAATCTTAACGCAATAAACTCAATCGGGCACAGCCCCTGGCAACTAAGCTTTTCGTTTGGAAGGGCGTTGCAAGAAAAATCTCTTCAAACCTGGCAAGGAAGAAAAGAAAATTGCCAAGCAGCTCAGGAAGTTTTTTTGCAACGAGCATGGTTGAATTCTGCCGCGCGGTCGGGCAAGTATGCAAGAAAAATGGAAGCCGCGTCACCTATAGGCCATTAACAGCATTGATAGACGCTGGCAGATTGGTTTTTCAAACGCATGAATTGGGAGTTTCTATGAGTATGATTGCCCCCTCCATTCTTTCCGCCGATTTTGGCCGGCTAGCGGAAGAAATACGCGCCATAGAGTCAGCGGGTGCTGATTTTGTTCATATTGATGTAATGGACGGCCGCTTTGTCCCTAATCTCACTATCGGACCTTTGGTAGTACAAGCGGTTAAAAAGGCCACTAAGCTTCCTCTTGATGTGCATCTAATGATTGTCGAACCAGAAAAATATATTAGCGACTTTGCAAGCGCAGGCGCTGCCCGCATTAGTGTTCACGCAGAAGCATGCGGTCATCTACACCGCACACTCGGTCAAATTCGTGAAACCGGGGCTATGCCGGGAGTGGCGCTTAATCCAGCAACGCCTCTTTGCCAGGTAGAAGAAATTCTGGACCAGGTAGGAATGGTGTTGATCATGAGCGTCAATCCGGGATTTGGAGGACAGTCTTTTCTGCCGACGGCACTAGACAAAATTCGCCGCCTAAAAAACATGATCCAAAGTCGCAATCTTTCCGTCGATATTGAGGTTGACGGAGGCATCCAAGCAGAAACCGCCGCTATGGTCAGAGAAGCCGGCGCCAACATTTTGGTTGCCGGTTCGGCAGTGTTCAATTCTTCTGATTACCGTTTGGCCATCTCTGCACTACGAACCAATCCTAAATACCAATAACAGACTCAATCTCACCAAGTCTGCCAACAGTACTCTCTTCCTTTGGAAGAGAATTAAGGTGAGGGTCTCAACCACAAGCCCTCACCCTGACACTCTAGGAAATTCCTGTTGTATGTCATAGATTACAAAAAGCCAGCACAGCGAAACAGACTGCAGAAAACAAAAGTAAATGTAGCATTTATAACGATAATGCATCATTTACAACCAGCATTAGCTATTTTATCCTCTATTTGATGCAATGCATACGACTGCTAGCTGCTTGACAAGCCAGGCAGGAATCCCGTTTAATTTCTTTGGTTAATGAGGCGGGATTTTCATGCATTAATGTTCAGCATACAGCAATTTTATATATGCAACCTGGGCCTTATTTCCAAAAAAAAGAGGCAGCATACTATTGCAAAAACAATAAATGCGTAAAACATATTAAAAACAACCACCCACGCATGCAAACAAGTTACAAGGAGTAATCTATGGCGCAAAACAACGGTGGCTTATCAGAGATGGTTAGCGCAGAATCGGTTTTTGGAATCGGACAGCCCCCACATACTGTTGCTAAATCTCCTAGTGCACCGCGACAAGATATTCCTCCAACAATGGATAATGGCAGATATATTCTAGACGAGAATAAAGATTTTGGCTACACCGACGTCTATCTGGGTTATCACAATCCCAATAACGAACTGACAATTACTGAAAATCATAAAATGTCCGCCAAGAATTTTTATGTAGGTTTTAATAAGGATAGTTGCAACAATCATGCGTATATAAATTCTGGCGCTACTATTTTTCTTGATTTCCAATTCCAGATTGGAGCCAAAGGCAGTGAGAACTCGGTAGATTTTAAGTCCGGCTCCAATTGTTTTACTCATCAGCTAATAATTGGTCCAGGAGCAGGTAGCGCCAATGATCCGGTTCGAAAAGGAAACAACATACACGTTAACGGCATTGGTGCAACTTGCCGAGTCACCTCAAGGCTGGAAGTAAGCGGAGAACAAAGCCGCTTGCACATATCCCAAGGAGCAAGGCTCCAGACTGACTCCAACGCCAATGTATTTATTGGGGGAGAAACCGGATCTAAAAATACGGTTTCGATCCATCAAGGAATCTGGAATTCGGATAGCAACATACACATTTACGGGGGACATAAAAATGCTATTCGCGTTTTTCAAGAAGGCAGACTAAATCTTGCAAAAAGTTTGTATTTTGATGGCAGTCAAAATTATGCGTTAATTTGTCTCGATGGAGAAGTTTGCATTAAAGAAGATCTTTATTTAGGAGGCAGGGGGTACAATTTTATAGATCTTGGTCACGAGATGAGACATGGCAAAGGAAAATTAATCGTATCAAAAACCGTCGGATTCCATGCGCCGTCTTGTTTTATCCGAGCTGTTAATGGGTCCCTAGTAGAAATCGGCAACGTGCTTTTCAACAGCAACGACTCTGACATTATTGCCGGATCTGGCGGCGGTGAATCCAATAACTACGTAACTATAAAAGGTAAAATAACATATGATTCGGCTAGCAATAGCAATATCACCATGGATTCTAATGCAATAGTACGCATCGAGAATACCTTGACCCCACCAACCCCCGGCAATTATTTTAGGTTCGGAGCCGGATTTTTATTTCTTAAAGGCAACCAAGTAAGTACTTTCACCGAAGTAATTCGATCGAAAAATGTGAAAATTTGGAAGAATAGTCAATGGGAAATTGCCGACACGAGTGATATTTCCATGAGTTATGATAGCCGAAATGACGGTACGATAATTACCGGCGGTCAAAAAAGGATTACACCGCCGATTGACAAATTAGATATTGAGGTTTTGCCAATCACTACCAAAGCTTAACAGAAACCTTAATTCAAACTTCATTAAATTGTCGTAACGAGACGAACAGGTTTCGAAAAGCATAAAGCCGGCGCGTCCCAAAGCGAGAAGCTTCGGAGAATTGCCGGCATAGTTTTATTTTAAAAGGTCTTTTTGTTGGTTGGAAAAATGCCACAGGTTATGGAAAAATTGTGAAAGAAAATTGAATACTAGCCTTCAAATGGTTAAACAAGCATTTATTTCTTTGTTGATAAAGAGATTTTGAACAGGTTCTTAGATTGGCTTAGGATTCCCGATGTCAATCCCCTTAATGCCGTTGCCCTAAAATCTTCTAACCCCAAAGCAGCGCGAAGAAGAGCATTCCTATGTTCTGGAATTAAGTACTTCAATTTTCTTCCCAAGCTGCCAATCGCTTCCGGCCTAGAATGATGATGACCTTTCATTTTTAGAACCACCTCGACCAGAGAGGCGCGCTGCTCCGGGGTGAGGTGCTCCAATCCAACAGCTAACCTTCGAATTACCTGCGCCTTACAAGAGGGAGATTTCTAAACCGATCGTAGGCCATAACTTGCTGCCCAAGGGCATTACTGGTGGCCCTAAGAGCCCTAAGAGCTTCGAAATCCTGATACAAATCAGGTCCTTTTAAATGTTCCATTATCTCGAAAAATGAACTTTCGGGTAAAGCAGATAGACGATCGGAGATTGCGTAGGAGCATTTTGTATCGCATCAGGACAGGAATTTTTTATCGTCAATGGATTCGTTTGAATGCCGAAGGGTATGCTTTTCCGTATTTGTTTGAGCTTTCTTGCAAAACAAGAGATTACGGGATTTCTTGAAGCTTTCTTGTTGCCATCAACAACCATTTGATTTCCTTAGCAGAAAACAGCATTCCGCTCATGTGTTGCATTCTTAAAGTTCGTTGCTATTAAACTCAGGATCCATCAATCTGCTTGCTCTGGCCATTCTTCCCATTGACTTCTCCCGGTGGCCCGCGGCGGGCTAAAATTCGTGAACAGCAATTTTCGGGTTCTTTTTCCAATTCAAATAATCAGGCGCTTAATGCCGCTTAGTTTTTGTTCACAAATTGTGACGAAGCGACAAAAGAAGAGTCTATATGTTTATTTTTTTCCATACTAATCTTTTTTATTTCAGCCAAACATTGCTTGTCTATGTCTCGCCACAGGCTTTCTGTTGAAATTTTTCGTTTTTCTTTAAATAATATTTCCATATCATTGTCGCCATGAAGGGAATATATGTTTTTTGGATCATCAGTGCGAATCGCAAAGAAATCACCTAGCCCGGCAATTTTTTTCATAACTTCTGGCCTGAGGGATTGCTCCCATTCATGTATGACATTTTCAAAATTTGCTTTGTTATAAAATCCTGGAACCATCAATCTGCTTGCTGAGCCATTCTTCCCGTTGATTTCTCTCTGTAGCAAGCGGCGAGCTAAGATTTCAGGATCAAGTACAAACGGGTTGATGATGATTATGTTGTAATTATTTTTTTTGAAGAATTCCGCCAATTTAATCGCATTGTCGAGTTCCATCACTCCGCGCATGTCAAATTTTGCAGTTTCGTTATTCGCACAGATAGCCTTAGCTTCATTTATACGTTTTGCTAGTTTAATCTGGCCTGATATTGACTTTTTATCTTCATTTTTTAACAATCCGTCTTTATATTGATTTCTTAGTTCACTATATAGCTGCTTGTACTCATTGCTTGCGTATAAATCTTTCTCGAAGCAGCATATCAGCTTATCTAGTTTTTCTATAGTCAGATCGCCTGGGTTATTTTTTATTTCTCTATAAATAAAAGCACAGCTGCTGAATTTATTGGCCTTAAAACCAGAAGGCATCTTTAAGTCTATAGCATTGCTTAAAAATGTTTTACCAGCACATGAATGTCCAATCACGAATATGGCTGTTTTGATGGCTGGTACTTTATTTGGAAAAATTTGGTCAATTATTCTTCCTGCCGCTATACTAACTGATTCCATTCTGGGGCTAGATAGAGCTGCTGGTCCTGCCTCTGAGCTGAATGAATCTGTGAAGCATGACAGGCTCTGTGTTTTTTTGTTTGGCGTAATATCGTTTCTGAAGGAAGATTGCATAGAATCTTCTGGTTGGTCTTTGTTGATTCCAGAAAAATTTATATTAATTCTTTTTTTTGTAGCTGTTTTCCGACAACAACTTACACTAAATTTTGGTCTCATTGTGGCCTTTGACTGACTTTCGATACTTAGACGGATTTCACATTTTCCGCTTTAATTTTCCTATCCACTGGGCAAGAACGCAAGAACCGGCTCGACCCAAGCACCGATCGTCAGGTCGCCGAAGCCTTGACCTTCTCGAGTTCGCCGTGAAACTGTTCCACCTTGTTCATGAATTTGCCGATTAGCTTCTGCAGGATATTTTGAACGTCCGGCAGCCCCGCCAGCTGATCGCCGACCTGCAGGATCTCGGCAGCCTTTTCGCGCGCCAGCCCCATTACCCAATCGATCGTGCCGCTCGCTTGGATGCGCTCGATTTCATGGCCGACCTCTTCCGCCGATTTCATGTCTCGTGGACGCGCCAGAAATTGCACAAAGCGTTTAGCGTCAGCCGGCACCTGCTGCTGATAGGCCAGCGCGATCACCGACTTCTTGCCCTCATACAGATCCTGCCCCGGTGCTCGGCCCTTGCAACCAAGGACGTCGTCCAGGTCATTAACGATCTGATGAAGGATACCGAGGTCCTTGAACACTTCAGCGATCTTGCGGGCTTCCTCGCGTGAGTGTCCTAGCAGCATGGCGGGCAACTCGGCACTCAGCGCAATAGAGGTGCCGTTCTTCAGTCGCGCCGCAGTGAAGTAGTCGTCGAGGGTCGCATCGGGATTCTTCGACAGGGCCTCGTCCATCGCCTGACCTTCGATCATCTTCGCGATGCCATCCGTATAGCTGGCAACGAGCGCCTGCCCCATTGCCGGATCGCCGGGAACGGCAGCCGCCATCTCTCCCATCGCCCGTGCAAACATGAACATTGCTGTGTTGAGCGCCTGAGGGAGGCCGTGTCTCACCCATGTCGTCGGCTGCCCGCGACGCATAGTGTCGTTGTCCTGGATGTCATCGACGATCAAGCAGGACTCATGTAGCAGCAGCATCGACGTTCCAACCGCGGCCATGTTTTCCGGCGACTTGCCGCCAAGCGCTGTATAAAAAACCGCTGGCAGCTCAGCTTTCTTTAGCGCCTCCTTGGCGCCAAGCTGCTCGAGCCCAATTTTCACCAGCACCTCATGCGCACCGTCCTTGCGCAAGGCCTGCTCTATGCGGGCATGCGCGGCCAGCGGATTCGCTGCCTGCGACGATGACGCCTTGACGGCATTCAAGTGACCCGTGCTTGAACCTGGCAGCTTTCCCTCAATACGCGGCCTTAGGTTGTTACGCGGTGCCGAAAACGGTTCTAAACCTTCGATCTCTTTTCTTTTGCTAGAGCCGTCAAAAGACGATTTCCCATAAGGAATTACTGCATTGCCACTCGCCTCAGCTTTAACCAATTGATTGTTATCTCGGGGGTCGATCGAAAATTTAACTCCAGTTAAAACAGAGCTATCGCCTTCGAGAAATTTGTTCTTATTGAGCTTAGATGCTTCGCATTTTTTTCGAGACAGGTCAGAATTGGCGCTGTGGGACGCGCTCCGAGATAAAGAACGAATATTTTTCATAACGTTTCTTTCAGTGGATAACCATATTCTTCAATTACGCTTTCCGAGCGACGCAGACAATGGTCGCAAAAGCATCAAATAAGTTTATCTTGAAACAAGCATCGAGGTCGAGCACAAACTACGTCCCGTACGGATTTTCGGCAACGACGTTTCGGTCTATTCTAAATGTGGCAACCCGTGTTTTCGGCTCAACCGTCATGGCAATACGTAAGTAAATGGTATGAGAAGGTCTTTCCCCGATTAGACAGTAGACTGTCGAACGAACGCATTCTAGAGGGTTCTGTCGCATTAATTGACACAGAGTTAAAATTTACTTACTATTAGTGCATGTTACCTGGAGCAAGGGTTAGTTTATTCAATGCAATTGATTATTTTTCAAAAAATAATAAAAACTCACTGTAAGTATGGCCAAAATCTTAATGCGACAGAGCTATTTTTTTCATCATTTCCTTTATGGAGTCGTTATCACCCACCATTCTTGTAAAATAATATGCACGTATCGGGTCACTTTCTAGACACACCTTGCTGCCAACACTTGGCAATGAACTAGGTTCAATAATTCTATTACCAAATCTATCAGGTGGCATCCAAAGATAAATATCTTTAGTGAAATATGGACCTTCGTTTAGTTTAAATCCATTATTCAAAATTTTGGTCCCAAAAGGTGAAATTTTCTCCATCAACAAAAATTATCCATCGTAAACCTGGCACTGAACCGCTTGGCCCAGGTAAAAGTATCGTCATAAATCCCTCGATAGTTAGGAGCGGGGACTGGCTGGCTTCTTACCTGCAACCATGTCTAAAACCGCATGTCCTTAGGTCATTTTCGTCGCTAGATCCTCTTGGATGCAATGTCGAAGATTTCCATGACATTAATCACAAGTAAACTGGTCATGAAAACCGCTACATCTGCAACAATTTTATGCAAAACAACTAGTACGTCAAGTCACGCTTCACATGCCTCAGGGCAATCGAGTTCTAATTTATTAGAGATAAATATCTATGTTTCCCAATTCCGTTTGTCCTGAGCGTAGGGTCGGCTACGACCCGAAGTCGAAGGACATATCGAGCAACAAAGCCTTCGACTTCGCTATCGCTACGCTCAGGCTAACCGGAAGCATATTCGTTTGGAGATATCAATAACATTTAGAACTCGATTGCCCTGCACATGCCTTGACGTGAGTTAGCCCAATATTGCTAACTCTTATTTTAATCTGTGGAGTTTTCTATTGAGTACTTTCATGAACGAGTGCGAGTAGAGATCGGTCTTGGCCCGCTGACGTTCTCGCGGACTACGCGCGAATAATCGAATTGCTAATGAAACGTAGGCACGACTTCACCCGCTTTGTTTGTTGATATGTGTACTACAGAATCGCACATCATGCATCCTGTAACACGAACGACCTTCTCTTCACCAGTCCCTTTTTAACACCTTACAGATTGTTTTCGTGGTTTTTGGCACGAAAACAATCTATCCATAGGTTCTTATCCTGCCCGGCTGGGTTAATGCCATAGAAATTCATTTAGCTTCTTAAGAATGAGTTTCGTGAAGGCACTTATCCCGGCAGCTTGCAGCTCTACGGCGTGAGGGACTTACTCTCTGGAAACCGCCACAAAACAAAGAGAAGCACACTCTTTTACAGCCAAGAAAAGAATTTTCTCTCGACAATAAGTTTAAATGCTCCACGCTGTTGAATA
>JBNKEI010000094.1:0-9272 GCA_050288705.1 Myxococcales bacterium | reverse complement strand
TAATTCTATATTATGACGACCAAGGTAGGCGAAAGTAGGAGCAGGTTGGATGTTTCGCGATACTCTTAACAAAAAATGAATATTTGCATAAATTTTTTATTGTAAAACTCGTATGCAGCAATCTACTACGAGCCTAGTTTCAAGACGATACGTGCCTAAGAGTCACTCCAGGGGTTTTTTCTGGTTGTAAGTGGAGTAATAATGCCCTCATTATTTTCATCATTAAAACGGAATGTGACAAGACAGCAGCAAAATGGCGCCTCAAGCGTTTCAAATATTCAGCCATCAAGAAATAATTCAGCAAACAGAGCTGGTCGTAGTAGTCCACGTGCGGAGACAAGTCAGCCGATCGACTCTATGGAAATCGGGGAATCCAGCACGAAGCCCATTGAAAACGTTACCGTTGGTCAAGTTCTGGTAGGCGCAGCTGGGTTTACTGGGCCAGGTTATTCTAATATGTCTGGTAATCCCAACGCGACTCAGCCGTCAACTTATAAGCCATTGGGGGCTATTGTGCCAGAGCTATTGGTATCTGCTGCAAGTAATAAGCAACTAGCAGAATATGAAGAAAAAATTGTCGGCACAGAATCAACCAAAAAGAAGGAAAAAGAAACCAAAGTTACCGTTGGTCAAGTTCTGGTAAGCGCAGCTGGGTTTACTGGGCCAGGTTATTCTAATATGTCTGGTAATCCCAACGCGACTCAGCTGTCAACTTATAAGCCATTGGGGGCTATTGTGCCAGAGCTATTGGTATCTGCTGCAAATAATAGTGTAGAAGCCGAGACTAATTCTACTGTGCCAGTAAATACGCTTGACAAGCGACCAGCTTGAGGAAATGACTCCTGTTCGAAGGAAGGGAGCCATGACGAGAAAGCACAAGAAAGACCGAGCGATTACAGATGCAGCAAGGAATGCGACACCATTTGCTTGTTGCGGCGTAGTAGCAAAACCGAAGTAACGGCAGGAGACTTGGTAACGGCGGCAGCGAGAATTGCGGAGTATGCGAAGCCTTACCAAGAATGCCTCGGAAGACGGCGTGAATATCGAGAGCATTTGCTTCGCATGTTTCGCGGCCTTACAAGCGATTTAGAGAGAAAGTCAGTGTAGCTGATCGCAGTGATACTTGATATTCCACGTCGGACCAATGGCATTACTTCTATGTTCGTGATGGTGAAAAGGGGCCTATCGAAAAGAGAGCGCTCACGCTTTCAGTCGCAACAATGCGCGAGGCAGTCAAAGACCAACCAAGGCATTGGGTTCAAGAGAAACTCATTGTAATTGAGGTTGCTTCTGCCTGAGCGTGAGGCGTTTTCTTGACTGTGTATAAAATGGCACAGTAGAAGTAATGCGGCCACCACTACCACGGCAGTCACTGTTGTATTCCCGGACTACTGTCAGTTTTTGATTTCGTAGGACTCATCGTGAGGGCCCAGGAGCACGAACTTGAGGGTCTCGTCGTCGCGCCCGCTGCAATCCGAGCAGGCCACGAACTTATCGTCTCCCTTTTTTCGGCAGGCCCGACAGTAGAGGTAGATGATGAAGCTCTTCTTGACCGGGCAGGAGTAGAACCTCCTGAAGTTCTCCTTGATCGGCTCGCCCATAGCCAGCGGCTGCTCCATGATCATCCGGACCTTGTTCTCCACCTGCTTTTTAATCCCGGAGTGCTTGCAAAGCGCCTTCACGAAGCCTTCTCGAAGAGTGTCTCCATCAGTCGGCGAAGACCTCGTCAAAGGTGTACCACTCGGCTTTGCCATCGCGAAGCTTGGCCTGAACCTCATGATGCATGTCTTCCGATTTGGTGTTCTGGACCTTGCGCATTAAGCGGGTTCGATGGATCATGGCAAATCGGTCGCTGGCTTGGAGTAAAAGCCACGGGCGAACTAAAAACGGTGAAGTATTTCGCTGGTATATTCGCGTTGCATATCCCTTAGCATAGCTACTCTGTTGGCGGCCAACGTGTTGTATTCCTGCATATATTCATTTCCAGGCATTGTTTGGGCGCGTTCTTCGAGTTCTTCACCTACCATTTGAAAAACCATCTCGATGTCTTGCTTCTGTTTTTGAAAGCGCTGGTTTTTCTCTATATACGTGTTCCAGAACGGCTGCTCAATAGCAAAGTTAACCAGCGCGGCGCTGTCGTTGGTACTTTCGGCGGCCAGTACATGTGCCTTGGCGCGGTCTAGCTCGGCCTGGGCAACGCCAGAAAATGCGTTATGATTCATGGCGCTGGTTTCGCACGGCAGCTCCAGTTCGTTTTTCAATCCCACCCGGTAGGCCAGAAGAACTTCAATATCATCGACCCCCTGCCGGGTGGCAATATCTCTGCGGGCAAAAGCATCTAGTGTATTGAGGCGGAACATTCCCCTGAGCAGAGGCACCATCTGAGCATAGCCACCGCCGACCTGCAAAATCCTATGCGACTTGCAGGCTACCTCGATGTCGGAAAAAGTTATAGCCACCCGGTCGGAGCATGTTTCCAGGCCGTGTTGTGCCTGTAAATAACAATTGGCGCGCAGCTCAGCGCTATCAACCTCGGCAAGCGTTCTGATAACGGCAGCAACTCGGTCTGCAAATCCCGGCAAAGATGCGTCAGCCGAGGCCATAGGGCCGGTCGTGCCGTCCAGGCGATTAAGGAGCTGACCAAAATAGGCGGCATTTTCGGTGCCTTGCAGAATTCGCAGATATTCCGGGCTGATATTGCTGCAATAATGCCTAATAGCGTTTTCAAAGCTCCTGCCCCTGCTTCTGGGTACCTGGGCGGCAGGAGTTTCGACAATGGAAAAACTAATCTGTGGTCCACCGGTTCGTTGGGTCAGTGCAGCTATTGTCTGCTGAGATAAGGGATTTTGCTCAAGGTTTACTTCTGTTTCTTGAGGCAAACGAAAAATACCCGGTGGCAGTGCGGTTAGTTGGTTGTTGTCCAAATCTAGCTCGCTAAGCCCAGTAAGGTTGCCGAATGAATTGGGCAGCGCGGTTAGTTGGTTGTTCGACAAGTGTAGGAAGCGAAGCTTCGTAAAGTTGCCGAAAGAATCGGGCAGCGCGGATAGTTGGTTGTTCGACAAGTTTAGCCCGATAAGCTTAGTAAGATTGCCGAAAGAATCGGGCAGCGCGGATAGTTGGTTGTTCGACAAGGCTAGCTCGCTAAGCTTAGTAAGATTGCCGAAAAAATCGGGCAGTGCCGATAGTTGGTTATCGTACAAGCTTAGGTGGCTAAGCCTAGTAAGATTTCCGAAGGAATCGGGCAGCGCGGATAGTCGGTTGTTCGACAAGAGTAGCTCGCTAAGCCCAGTAAGATTGCCGAAGGAATCGGGCAGCGCGGTTAGTTGGTTATCGTACAAGCTTAGGTGGCTAAGCCAGGTAAGGTTACCGATTTCTTCGGGGAGGCTTTTCAAATTGAGACTGCCTAGATCAAGTAAGGTGTCACGTTTTTGAAAACATTCGAGAATTCTTTCTTTTGCCGTACATTTATCTTCTCGAAATATAATATTGTATTGGGTTATATTATTCTCCCAAATATTTAAGGCATGCTCCATTTGTGACAGACTAATTGGTTTTTGTGACCGACTAGTCGAAAATGGGTTAAAGGAACCAAATATCCTATTTAACCCATGGCTAGTGTCCCCCATTTCCAGGTTTCCATCGTTTCGCCCGCCTACGGTGTTATTAAACGTATCTCGATTTTGCGAACTACTATGACTACTTGTTGATTGGATGTTGGCATTAACGTTACTTGGTCCGGGGGTTTCATTATTGCTCAGTCCTGAATTTTGCTGACTGTTAGATGTGCTCGCGAAATCATGTCGGACATTGCGCCTTCGTTCATTGCGAACACCGAGAATTCTATTAAGCATCTTGCCTCCTAAAAAGTATCATATTAATCAAGCCGACCTTGGCCGATATCCGCATACACTGAACCGTTGTCGCTCGCAATTCTTTTTCGGACTCTTTTTCGGACTCTTAGTAAAAAAACAGCGTGGGTATTGGAGCTACATGTAGCCTATCATATAAAGAGGTGAAGTATCTTGCGGGTATAAATGTCAAAGCGTAACCGGGGCTTTTTACAGACAATCTCACACATTGGCGGTAGAAGTAGGCGAATGTTGGATTTTTTTTATGACATGAGGAAAATAATTTATATAGGGTATTTCGATTAGAAACTTTTTGGCCGAATTCTGTAAGAATACTCTTCGAGATTAATTCCATATATTGAATTTGAAAAACCGTCTCGATGTCTTGCTTATGTCTTTTTGAAACCGCTGGTTTTTCTCCAAATTGGCCTAGTTACTAACTCTCTCCCAGTGGGAGAGAGAACTGGCGGCAGAATATCCCAGCAGTACGAATTGGAAGTAGCATGGGTGTTAAAACCACGTGCAAACTAGAAACGGTTAAGTATTTCGCTGGTACATTCGCGTTGCATATCTCTTAGCATAGCTTCTCTGTTGGCGGCCAACCTGTTGTATTCCTGCATATATTCATTTCCCGACATTGCTTGGGCGCGTTCTTCGAGTTCTTCGCCCACCATTTGAAACATCGTCTCGACGAATCGCTTTTCTTTTTGAAACCGCTGGCTTTTCTCTAAATAGGTATTCCAGAACGGCTGCTCGATGGCAAAGTCAACCAGCGCGGCGCTATTATCGTCGCTCTCGATAGCCAGCACGTGTGCCTTGGCGCGGTCGAGCTCGGCCCGGGTAACGCCCGAATACTGGTTATGATTCATGGCGCTGGTTTCGCAGGGCAGCTCCAGTTCGTTTTTCAGTCCCACCCTAATAGGCCAGAAAAACCTCGATTTCATCGACGCCCCGCCGGGAGGCAATATCATTGCGGGCAAAAGCGTCTAGTGTATCGAGGCGGAACATTCCCCTGAGCAGATGCGTCATCTGAGCATGGCCACCCCGGTTTGCAAAATTCTATGCGACTTGCAGGCTATCTCAATGTCGGAAAAGGTTATCGCCACCCGGTCAGAACAGCTTTCCAGGCCGTGTTGCGCTTGCGAATAACAGTTGGCGCGCAACAGCGCTATCAACTTCGGCTAGCGTTCTGTTTCGCTACCTTGGTCGGTATACCCACCGCGTTGGAATTTCCAATCAACGTCTCTTGAATCTTTCGGACGATGGTGTTCTTTTTTTGACTAAGGGTAAAAGCACAAAATTACTTACCACTACCGAATTTATCCGTCGCTGGTTACAGTACGTCTTGCCTGATGGCTATGTCAAAATTCGACATTACGGCTTGATGGCATCAAGCAATGCTACTACCAAACTTGAAATTGCTCGTAACTTGCTCGAAGCCGAGTGTCCCGATGCCTGTGAGATCGTCGCTGCTTTTGCCGCCCTATTTCTCGCCACACGTCCGAGACCGCCAATCACGTTGGAGGGTTGGCGAGCAAGGCTTAAACGTATTTGTGGAATCGATTCACTCAAATGCAAAATTTGCGGTGGAACAATTTCTTCTTATCCGCTACCGCGAGTTTTACCTACATATCGCAAGGCGTGTGATGACACATCTTAAAATTGCTCTTTTACTTGCGAATAACAGAATTCTAATTGCCGGCGTTGCCGTATTGGGATACTTCTATCCGCTATAGCTTAATTTTGTAACCACGAACACCATGATGCTCATTGACTTGCCTAAAAGCCAACAAATGAGTACAGATTCACACACTAAAACTTCCCTAAAATGTAATTGAATCAAATCAGGGCACGGTCGAAATGCCCATTTGCATAGCCAGTGCCAACGGCCTTCGTCCAACTCGACGTTTACGCAGCCGAACGTCATTCTGGGTGTACTACTAGCCGGTCACGAATTAATGTCAGGGCGTAACCGGGACTTCTCACAAACTATTCTCACACATTGGCGGTAGAAGTAAGTGAATGTTGTATTTTTTTGACACTGTAGCGGAAATTAATTTCTATATAAACATTCGATTAGAAGCTGTTTTTGGCCGAATTCCGTAAGAATATTGTTGCAGCCCTAATTCTATATTATGACGACCAAGGTAGGCGAAAGTAGGAGCAGGTTGGATGTTTCGCGATACTCTTAACAAAAAATGAATATTTGCATAAATTTTTTATTGTAAAACTCGTATGCAGCAATCTACTATGGGCCTAGTTCAAGGCGATACATGCCCAAGAGTCATTCAGGGGTTATCTCTGGTGATAAGTACAACAGTAAAACAGGCAATAATTAGCGGATTTTCAACTGGTTAGTCACTGTTTTTGGAGCGATGATGCCTTCATTGGTTTCACCATTAACAAAACGGAATGAGACAAGGCAGCAGCAGAATAGCACCCCAAGTACCTTAAATATTCAGCCGCCGCCAAGAAATAACTCAGCAAGCAGATCTGGTCATAGCAGTCCACGCGAGGAATCGACATGTCAGCCGATCGATTCTATGGAAATCTGGGAATGCAGCTCTCGGTCGAGGGGCGCAAATAGAACTCATCTCTCAAGCCAGTCATCTAGGTCTAGAGAATATCCAATTCAACTTACAGGCAGCCAACCAGCCCGTATGGGTTTTGATTCGCTCAATACTCAAAGCGAACAAAATGCTGACTCAGCCAATTTTTCCAACCAGCCTAGTTCAATATTACTGCGAACATCGCCATCAATTGTAGATGGATCGGATTCAATAAACGACAATGAAGCGTCATCTTCGCGTGATAATTCAATTAATGACCGGGATTCCAATACATTCTCGTTGCCCAGATCTAGTCAAATCCCGCATCCTGAACAACCCTCGTCTAGCTCCAGCAATTCAGCAAACGAAAATCCTGCCTTTACAATGTTTGTTCGAGAAAACCATTGGTTGCCGGGAATAGGCGGGAACAAGTATTCTCTGGTGGGGAGAGATAGAAGATTGCGTCGCTATAATTCAATCTCCAATGACACAACTAAGACGAGACTGCGTAATGTTGATCAGATAAAATTAGGCGCAAATAAAACCTTATACGCCTTGAGTGAGAATGAAATTATCCAACTAAATAAAGAATGCTCAGAACCGGTCAGACTTAATACTAAACAAAAAGTTCGCGATTTTGCGTTCACGAGCAATGGCCTATTATTTGTGTTAAATAAAGAAGGAGAATTGTTTTATCACGAGTCAAACGAAATCTTCAAAAAGCAGGTAAGCAGCGGATACAGATCTTTAGCAAGGCCTGAGGGTGTTACTAATCCCTTGTCTATTGCGATTTCTAAAAAAGGAGAAATATGGTTGCTAAGCAAAGAAGGAGATGTTAGGAAAGGCCAAATTTCAAAGGCTGAAGGTAACGCATATAAAGTAGAGTGGGGTGAAGCGGTTAGCTCTGAAGAGTCGTTCATTAAATTAGAAACTCTACCTAACGGTAAAATTGCGGGAAGAAAAATCGATGGGGATCTATTGTATCATGATTCGTCTTCGGAGTCCCCGTCATGGAAATTGGTTTCGCCAGATTCTATAGTTTCATTTGAGAAATCTTTTTCGAGCCCGCACTCTTCAGGCAAAGTAACAACTTTTCTTAGAAACCTGATTAAAAAAGACAGAACGTCGGTATTCAATACAAACCCTCTTAAATCCGTGACAAAAAAATGTAAGCAAAAATGTAAGCAATTTAGTCACTATGCTTATGAAACACAGCGCAAGAAAGAGTCTGAAAGCCGCCCTGAGTCCATGGAAATATATCGTAAAGAAATTGAAGGATATGAAAATAAACTCACAACCGTCGCTCTTCTAAGCCTTGATGTCTCCATTGATGATCAAACTCGAGAGCTAATTGGTGGGAGATTAAGACAAATAAAAGAAAAGACAGAAAATTATTTTAATGTGTTTAATGTGCCCCCTTTGAAGCCTCCTAAGACTCCCCAAGCTATTATCGACCGATCTAAAGCCATATTAAGTTCGATGAAACTTGTTTATCAGAGCGCGCAAAATCTAATCGCTCTGGATACGGCAATTCTGGATACGCTGGATAGGGCAATTAAAGAAAACCTGCTTTTTCACCCAAAATTGTCGACGAAAGCAGCGGAGCTGGTTGTTGATCATGCTAAGCTTTACGAAACTCTTCAAAAACTGAATAACCCGGGCAATAGCGCTGAAGATAATAGCCCGCAAGAAGCCCGGGAAACGTGGAATGAATCGCTGGCTCATCTTATTTCCCGTTCAGGGATTGATGAAGCCGATTCATTAGACCATGTTGCTCGGTGCTTTGATCGAATGCAGAACATTTTTCGAGAAAGAAATGACATCTTGTCGAGCGTAGTTAAGCAGCTCTTGCCAAAAAATGCTGGTTCTACAGAAACGAAATCTATAGCAGAACTAAGTGAATTTTTTTGTGACTTGGTACACACCATGGAACCGGGGGAAAGCATTGGCTTTGAAAAATCAAAAAATGTTGGCTTTAAAATCGACTTAATCTCTGGTATAGTGGCTTTAGCAGGCAATTGGTCCATGGCAGGGGCAACACCAATAGGAGGTGCTGGTAAGTTAACTGATTCCAATTTAGTAATATTGAGAACTGAAAATGGAATTGCTATAAAAGTCTCTAGCTTACGCGGTAAGTATGGCCAGTTTGGAATTCGAAGCAGCATTGGTGTTCCACTTTTTGACGACATGGACTATGTAGGCTGGAAAGCTGATTGTAAAGTAACGCGAACTGCTAAAAATGAAGATAGTATAACCTTTAATATTGATGACTATGGGACTGGTGAAGTCTGGCGCGCACTGACCGCTATTTTCTCTGGGAGTGCTAATTTATTCGATCTACTGGAACAATCTGCCAGCACAGAATTAATCAAAAATAAGGAAAAGGAAACCAAATGGGGTCTGAGCTGCGAAAAGGGACCTTCGGTTGAATTAGGAGAGTGGAGTTCGTGTTGTGGGCTTCGCTCGTAGTCATGACCACGCCATCCACTGAAGTAGCTGCTTAAAAAGTAAGATGAACGAGGCACGAGTTTGTAATTCGGATCTCGGTTCGTTCAGCACAGCAGAAAAGTGACCAAAACTCGGACCTCGTTACAAGGTTTTTTGCCCAAAGAACAGTCTCCGACGTGTCTTCGCCATATTTTCATGGCATTTGCTTTATAAGGCGTTACAACGAAAAGGGAAAAAACCATCTCGTTAGATTGGAGGTTGTTCTGACGGGAGCAGCGTTTGACGAGGACGTAGCCGCACTCTTTGACGAGTTACTCGACGACTATTTGAATGGTCCGATTGAACAGTCAGCTACGGTTGACAATAATGCTATTGCCAAAATAGAAATCAAAGAAATTGACTAGGGCGTGTCCCCATATCCAGCACC
>JBNKEI010000093.1:0-65800 GCA_050288705.1 Myxococcales bacterium | reverse complement strand
TTCCATGCAGTTGAAGAATACGGCGAAACCCGCTGCATAGTTTTAGCGGTACCGGAAAGAAAAACACAATTAACAATCAGAACAAATAGGGGATTCATATGCAATCAATGAAACCTGCCAGACGTGCGCCCGTCGATCGAGCTGATGAATACATAGCTGCCAATTCCAATACCGATTCTCCCGGTACTGCCAATAGCAATGCCGAGGCGCTATCACTGACCGTCAAACAGGCTTCCCAGCTATTGCAACTAGACGTGCGCACCATTCGGGACATGTTTCACCGCGGCGACATTGCTGGCAATCAGGTGGGACGCGCTATACGAATCGACCGCGAGTCTGTGGTAATGTGGGTGCGCGGCAAGTGCTCTGGTTCTCGCTCGGGGAGGTCTTAAAAAATGAGCGTTTATCGGAGAAGTTACAAGAACAAGGATGGAACCAAAGTAGACAAGTGGGTTGTGGATGTGGATTTCGAACATGCGGATGGCAGGAGAGAGCGAATCCGGAAAGTATCCCCAATGCAGACCAAACGGGGAGCCGAGGAATATGAGCGGCAAGTTCGGCAAGCGCTACTCAGTCCAGACCGTGTGAAAAAGGAGGTGCCGACGTTGGCGGAATTTGTGCCCCAGTTTATGACCTATGTGAAAAATAACAATCGGCCGAATACGGTGAAGACCAGGCAATGTATATTAGATCTACATCTTATTCCGGCACTGGGTAGTAAGCGACTTGACGCGATAAATGAGGTTGAAATCGAGAACCTTAAAAATGTTCTTAAAAACAAGATTTCGGCAGGAAACAGGAGCAAGATGCATCTAAATGCAGCGACCATCAATATCGTTCTGCTTGTTTTGAAAAGGATGTTAAGAATCGCTCAAGAGTGGAAAATCATTTCCGGGAATCCGCGTTTAAAACTGCTTAAGAAGGGAGAGAAAAAATTTGATTTTCTCTCGTTTGAAGAAGCGGATCGACTGATTGAGGTAGCCCCGCCAGACCTTCGAATAGCAATCATGATTGCGCTAAAGGCAGGACTACGCATTGGAGAAATAATTGGCCTGCAATGGAACGATATCGATTTTGATAACGCAACAATCATTGTACGCCGGTCGATTTCCGATGGGAATATTGGCCCTACTAAAAGCGGACGTTCACGAACGGTGGATATTCCACGGTCTTTGGTCGAGGCGCTTCGAGCACATCGGCACTCCAAAGGATTGTATGTGTTTTGCAGACCAGACGGTTCCCCAATGACTGAAGGGAGAATGAACGCATTACGTACCAAGGTTTTGTGTAATGCGGGAATTAGCCGCGAGGGCAGCGTTATTGGGTGGCATGATTTGCGCCATACCTACGCAAGCCACCTCGCAATGAAAGGCGTGCCACTAAAGGTGATTCAAGAGCTTTTGGGTCATTCCACCATAGATATGACCATGCTCTATGCTCACCTTTCACCCGAAACCAAACGGTCAGCGGTGCAGGTTCTTGATCGGTCCGAAACCAATGTAACCGAGCGGCACAATCAAGGCACGGCCAGTTTTGTAGCGTCTAAGTCGCCGTAGTTGCTAGGTTTTTTTGAGCAAGTATTTATCTGATAGAAATCTTGGAACGCTAAGAGAAGCTTCCCCAAATCGAGACATTGGTCAGGTTTAATCCAATCGGGAAAGAAAACGCTTTTCAAACTTTCCTAGGTGACCCAAGTTAGCTCTCGGGGGATGACTTCACGATAAATGGGATTGGAGATTGCGATTCCAGTGGGAGTTTCCCGGACTAGCCCTAGGTCAAGACAATATTGCAGGTCATCCGAGGAAACCTCGTCTAGAGTTGATCCGGCGAGAATGGGCTGGATAACCTGGTGAACTCTCTTTTCTCTCAGTTTATCGGCAAGCTGATCAACATGAGTGTCTCGCCGAGAGATGAGAGCTTCTTTCGAGGTGTCGATTAGTTGGTGATCAATACGATGTGATCGGTCTTTGCCTTGCTTATCTACAAAGCAAGCTTGGTAAGCAAGGGCGTTAACTAGCCAAGGTTGCCCTTGGGTAAGGCTCCAAATGGTGTTGCTTGCTTCTGGTGTAAAGATTTGGCCGGTGGCGGCGGTGTGTTTACTAAGCAGCATTTCCACCTGTTGCCGATTAAAATCACCTAGGCGAAGTGATTCTGCTTTTATATTAAATGCCGAGCCACCGGTGATAACGGTTTTCTCTGCCGAAGAAAACAGCCGGTAATCCCACACGTCACGTATTCCGCACAGAATCACGCTGGAAGGGAACCATCGCGGGCGTTTGTTGTATCCGGTGCGCAGAAGCCGAAGCAGGGTGATGAGTGTATCTCCGACCAGCGCATCGACTTCGTCAATAATAAGCACTGCCGGCTTAGTGAGATCGAGTTCCGCCCAGCGACCTAGTAGCTCAGAAAAAGTGTTAACCGCATTCCAATCGCTAGCCAGCTCTTTGCGAAAAAGATCAAGGCGCGGCTCACCCATGGCTCGCGCTGCCCAAACTAGCTCGCGATCAATTCCCGAGAAGGCTTTCTCGGTATCATCGCGCGCTGGTTGCCCAATTTCCACATTAATGTAGCACGCTCGATATTTGCCCTGAGCATTCAGGTGTTCCGCCAAAGCGTTCAAGCAGGAAGTTTTTCCGGTCTGGCGAGGGGCATGGAGAACAAAGTACTTGCGTTGATTAACGAGCGACTGCACGCCGTCTAGATCAATACGCGAAAGGGGCGGTACCAAATAATGCCACTCACTATTGACGGGACCAGCAGTGTTGAAGAATCGGGGTTCGCTCATGAGTGGCAATTTTGGCTTGGTATAGATTTCGGCAAGCGGTTGCTATGGTTAAGGACCAAGAATTACTGCTTTTTAGCAAGCAATTGCTTTCCGTATTCCCAACCGCGATCAAATGCCCGAAGATTTAGCTCCACCGTATTTTTTGGTACCGAATCGGCTACCGCCAGGCGCATGGCTTCTTCGCCAACTAGACGAACAATGGCAGTGAAAAAACCCACCATTACAATGTTGAGCACCATTTTTCGTCCTAATTCTTCTGCCAGCCGGGTGGCGGGAACGCCAAAACTATGGATTTTTTTTCCTAACTCGTTTGGCAATTCATTGGGGCGGACTAATTCTTCTTCGTATAAAAGAATTCCATCATCGCGAAGCTCAGGACCAAATCTAGTTAATGCATCCTGACTCATAGTTACCATGATATGTGGCCGATGCACATAAGGGTATAGAATAACCGAATCATCTATTACTACTTGCGCGCTGCAAGCTGAGCCGCGGGCTTCCGGTCCAAATGCTTGAGTCAGAGTGGAATATTTATTGTCATAAAGGGCGGCAGCCTTTCCTATGATCATTCCACCAAGAATCACTCCTTGCCCACCAAGACCACCTAGCTTGATTTCTGTAACTGCCATAATTTATTGCTCCTAACCAATACCTTCTAAATCCATTCGTTCTTCGTTTTCGAGAATAGGATCAACGCAGGTTTTTTTTGAAAAGTAAGGAATATATTCTCCGCCCAAAACACTTCGCATGCGGTTATCCATAGATTCCTGAAACGTTGGACGTTCGCGATCTACCATTTTTCCTACGGTAATCGGACCACGATAGTTGAGGGCTACTTCTCGCGTATCGCAACCATTTTTGATTACGCTATTTTTTTTGTAATGACGCATTTCATCTAGTCCGTCGCCTAATCGATTGCGTCTTAGATACAGGGTTGGACAAGGAGCAATAATTTCGATGAAACGAAATCCTTTTTTGCAAAGGGCTTCTTGCATGGTTTTGGCTAGCTGCTGAACATGAAAAGTAGTCCAACGCGCCACAAAAACTGCTCCGGAAGAATCAGCCAAGAAGGGTAGGTTAAAGGTTGGTTCAAATGCTCCGTAAGGAGTAGTGGAGGCAATTGCTGATTCCGGGGTTGTGGGGGTGACTTGGCCTCCGGTCATTCCGTAGGTGAAATTGTTTACGCAAATAACCAGCATATCCATATTACGACGCGCAGCATGGATAAAATGGTTGCCGCCAATAGCAGTTAAATCTCCATCTCCCGAATAAACTACTACCGAAAGTTCAGGGTTAGCTAGTTTTAGACCGGTAGCAAAAGGAATAGCACGGCCGTGAGTGGTGTGAAATGAATCAAGACGCAGGTAGCCAGCAACTCGTCCGGTGCAGCCAATTCCGGAAACAATAGCCACTTTATCCAAATTTTGGTCGCAAGAGGTTAGCGCCCGGGTAAAGCAATTCACGGTAGTGCCGATTCCACATCCTGGACACCAGATACTAGGCATGCGTTCCATGCGCAAAAAGCGGTGTGCTGGGTGTTCAGGTTGAGGGGTGGCGGAAAGTTCCTGGGTGATAGCAACCATTAGGCTACCTCCAAAATAGCATTGTAAATAGTTTGCGGGTCGTGCACCGTTCCTCCTGCATGGGGAACGCGAATGGTTTTGCATTTGCCAGCTACTGCTCGTTCCACTTCCAAAACCATTTGGCCGAGGTTAAGTTCGGGGACTACTAATCCCTTCACTTTGCTAGCCAATTCGCTAATTCTTTTTTCTGGAAAAGGCCAAGCAGTGATCAAACGAAGAGTACCCACTTTTATGCCTTTGGCACGCGCCATTTCTGCTGAACGCTCGGCAATACGAGAGGTAATTCCGTAAGAAACCAGAACAACTTCTGCTTTCTCGATTTCTTTTTCTTCTAACCGAATAATCTGGTCGGCGTTTTCGTTGATTTTGGCGAATAGGCGTTTCAAAAGCTTGTCGTGAGTTTGCGCATTCATAGCGGGATAACCGCGCTCATCATGCGTCAAGCCAGTAACATGAATGCGATGACCATCTCCTGCCCGGTACATTTCGGGAACTAAACCGCCCACTGGACGAAAAGGAAGAGCTTCGGAAGTTTTTTCCTGAGGAAGCCGGCGAGGGACGATTTCAATTTTTTCTGCCGGGGGAATGACCACCTTTTCAGTCATGTGCCCAACGCATTCATCAAGCATCAACAACACGGGCACGCGAAATTTCTCGGAAATGTTAAATGCTTCAATGGTAAGGTCGAAACATTCTTGGGGAGAATTCGGGCATAGAGCCACGATTTGATAATCGCCATGGCTTCCAAATCGCGCCTGCATCATATCTGCCTGGCCAGGCTGAGTAGGAAGCCCAGTGGAGGGACCGGTTCGTTGCACATTTACATAGACCACCGGGGTTTCGGTCATTGCCGCAAAACCAATGTGCTCCATCATTAGAGAAAAACCGGGTCCCGAGGTTACAGTAATGGCCTTGGCTCCTCCCCAAGAAGCTCCCAAAACAGCAATAGAAGCAGCCAACTCGTCTTCCATTTGAATGAAAGTTCCCCCTACCAACGGAAAGCGAGCAGCTAGCCGCTCAACTACTTCGGTGGAAGGAGTAATCGGGTATCCAGCTGAGAATCGGCAGCCGGCGGCAATTGCCCCCTCGCTGCACGCATGATCGCCGTCCAGGTAATGGTTTCCAGAAAGAACTCCTCTAGGATCTGCGTTCACTTTTCCTCCTGGGTTACTCGGCGTCCAAAAATGGCAAAATCGGGGCAATAGAGCCCGCACATATTGCAGCCAGTGCACTTGTCCGGCTGGGCAAGGACCGGTGGATGGTAACCCTTAGCGTTATATTCCTTCTCTTGTTCCAGCGAATGAGTGGGACAAAACTCAATGCAAAATCCGCAACCTTTGCATCGTTCTCGGTCGACTACTACCATGCATCGAAATGTTTTTTGGTCCATTTTGCTAGATGATGGCGAGCCAGGCATCTGGTTGGCCATAGAAACACCTTCCTTGGTGAAGAAATTTTTGTCGTATGTGTGCTATCACGGAGTGGTCAATGATTCCAGAACAAGCGAAAGGGTCCTTATGCGAACGCCATTAATTGCGATTGCTCTTTTAACGGGAGTCGCCTGCGTGTCGACCCCGGCGTCAAAAGCAGTTGTAAATGAATCAGTGTCTGCTAATGCTAATGAAGACAAGATCTTATCAGCGCAGATGCGCACTATTCGGTCGAGAATGCATAAAGGTGAGGGGGCTTTTGTGCGCAAAGAGCTTGCCGAGCAAGCTAAGCAGTCCCCTAATAATCTACGCGTGCAAATGCTTTTAGCCTGGGCCGATACCTCTGTAGAGGACGCTTGGCAGAAGGTAAATGCTCTATGCAAGCTTGGTCCTGACGATCCCTGGCTATGGACGGCTTCGGGAAAGCTGTATTTAGAATGGGAAGGTTTTCAAGAATATGCTGAACAAGCCTTTGACAAAGCTTTGAAGGTGCATCCAGGCTTTGTTCCTGCGCTGGTGGGTAAAGCCGATTCCTTGCGGCTACTGGGAAAAACCGAACAAGCAAAAGGAGCCTACCAGGCTATTCTGAATACCAATCCGCAATGGCCAGAAGCAGTGCTGGGCTTGGGCTTGGTTCTTGCCAAGCTAGGTGATCCTCAAGCAGAAAAGTGGCTGGAAAAGGCGCTAGCCTTCGACGCCAGTAACCAAGAAGCCTTGCAAGCTTTGTCAAAAGTGTTTATGGAATCGAAAAACATTCCTGGTGCCATCAGGATGTACCGAGCGATATTGCAGTCAAATCCCCAAGATAAAAACGCTAGGGTGGCTCTGGGTAAATTATTAGAAGAGAGTGGCGATTTGGAAGCTGCCAGCAAAGAATACGAATTAACTATGGACTTTTCTCCTGATCCGGAAATAGCTCGGGCATTGGTTCGTATTTACGGGGCACAGAATAGAAGCGATGCTCAAATTAAAGCTTTGGAGCGGGTTGCCCAGCTATATAAAACTGATCCTCAACCATGGATAGAGCTCGGACGATTATATAGGGCGCAAAAAGACAATTCTGCGGCAGAAGAAGCATTTAGGCAGGCAGTTAAGTATAATCCCGAAAATCCCGAGATTCTTTTCGAGTTTGCCTGTTTGTTAGAAGAAAATGACCAAAATTGGATTGAAGCTATGAATGTATTACGACAGGCAAAACAATATGGTTCTGCACTGGCCCAATCGCATATTGATTCATTGCAATCCAAAATCGGTTTGCCGCATAGCTCGATAAAGGGAAATCTAGAAGATATCTATTTGCGTGTCTCTCAAAGTCTAAGCAGAAGGTATAAACGGTGGTTACATACCCAGCCTGATTTGGCGGGGCGATTACGTGCGCGAGTAACCATTGAAGACGACGGCTTAGCGTCGAACGTGGAGCTGGTGCAGGATACTTTGCAGGTTCCTTCTTTAAGAGCATTAGTTTATTTTTCCTTGAAGGATGCATTGTATCCTCAACAAAAACGTACACCTTCTTTTGAATTTGTTCTTCAGCCATAAGAAAACAAATGTAAGTCATGTAAAGGCTAAAAATGAGGCTCAAGACCGGATTTGATTGTTTGGCGAGAAGCCAATTTGCTCCTCTCAAAGGATTGCGGGTAGGAGCCATCTGCAATCCCACTAGTCTGGACTCCCAATTGGTGCACTTGGCAGACCGCCTTCATCACCAACCAGGGGTAAAGTTGGAAGTACTTCTTGGTCCAGAGCATGGCATACGAGGCGATGCTCAAGACATGATGGGAGTGGAAGGGGGGTTAGACAAACGTACCGGAGTAAAAATATGGTCGCTTTATGGAAAAACCTTTGACTCACTTGCCCCTCCGGAAGAAGCACTCCAAGAATTAGATGCACTCATTTTTGATATTCAAGATGTGGGCAGCCGTTATTATACTTATATATACACCATGGCATTGTGCATGCAGGCTGCTGCAAGAGCAAATATTAAGTTTTTTGTCCTGGACCGACCAAATCCAATTAATGGAATTCAAATGGAAGGAAATTTGATTGAAAAAGGATACGAAAGTTTTGTGGGAATGTATTCGCTCCCAAACCGTCACGGTATGACGGTCGGAGAAATTGCTCGCATGTGGAATGAACAATATGCATGGAAAGCTGAGCTTACGGTAGTGCCTATAGAAGGGTGGCATCGTAGCAATTGGATGGACCAAACAGGAATGCCGTTTATCCCCCCTTCTCCCAATATGCCTACTCTCGATACAGCCATGGTTTACCCGGGAATGTGTCTAGTGGAAGGAACCAACCTTTCCGAGGGAAGGGGAACCACCAGACCGTTTGAAACTGTGGGTGCTCCTTACTTAGATGCCTATTCTTTTGGTGAGGAGTTACGAAAAGAAAATTTACCAGGGGTTGATTTTCGTCCCCTTGTTTTTCGCCCGACTTTTCATAAGTATGCCCAGCAGTCATGCGAGGGAATAATGTTGCACGTTAGGGATCGTAAGGAATTTCTTCCTTTGCGTACAGGGATTGCAGTATTGCTGGTTGCCCGGCGCATAGGAGGACAGGCGTTTGGCTGGCGCACCGAGCCTTATGAATTTGTCGATAATATTCCCGCTATTGATTTACTGTGTGGCACCAATGCGGTGCGTAAAGCGATTGATGAAGGAAAGAGCTTAGACGAATGTTTGTCTAGTTTTAATAGCGATCTGAGTAGTTTCTTTTCGTATAGAGAAAAATATCTATTATACTAATTGCATTATTATTGAGCAGTGGAGATCAAAGTGGCGAAAATTGCATTACTCGGAGGATCATTTAATCCACCTCATGTGGGCCATCTAATGAATGCTTGCTATGTTCTGGTGACCTATGGAGTGGATGCGGTTTGGCTTATGCCAGTATATCAGCACCCGTTTGCAAAAAAACTACTCGTTTCTTTTAACGATCGGGTGGAAATGTGTAAACGGGCAGTAGAGCGTTTTTCTGGGGGAATTGAAGTTACCAGGGTGGAAGAAGAAGTAGGAGGGGAAGGTCGAACTATTGATACTTTGAAATACCTGATAAAAAAATTTCCGGAGCACGAATTCAGTTTAATAGTGGGCTCAGATATTCTTTTGGAAAGGGCGCGGTGGAAAAGCTTTGATGTTATTGAGCGCCTAGTAAGAGTTATTGTTATTAATCGCGCTGGATACCCGTATCGAGCAGAGCATGGGCCAGTGTTGCCGCAAGTATGTTCTTCTCAGATTCGAGAGTTGTTAGAGCAAGGAAAAGAGATCCAGTCTTTGGTCCCGATTGAGGTTTGTAATTATATTAAGGAAAAACAATTATATGGGTATGTGCAAGCGTAAATGAGTAGTCCACCAAGTTTGATTGCTCGGCTTTCTGCCAATCTTTTTTCTTGACTGATTTGCCGCCATGGTTTACTTTAATACAATTAAAGATGGTGTAAAATATTATCTGGTTTCATTGGAAAGCTTTATGATAAAGAATAATAGTAATTTATGGCAATTGTTAGCTATTTTTATAAATGTAATTACTGTAGGAATTGCTATTTTAGGAATATCGTGCGGTAGTCCACAAAGTCCGTCTTCTTGCACTGTCGACTGTTCCGACTTGCACCCCCATCACATGACCAAGATCGATATTCGCACTTATAGATCGATTTCCGAGGAAGAATGTCGTGCAAAAGCAGAGGAACTTAGTTGCAAAGGGCGTTTTTGTCCCTCCGATGCCCAAAGCGAGCAAGATTGTTATAAAATTAGATAGTAAGTAATGGGCTTCATCTAAATAAGTAAATAGCATGAAACCCAGGACTGTTGGAATTTAGCGCTTTTCTTCTTGCGCCAGCACTTGCCGAAAATAGTCAATCAGACCACTGTGTAGTTCTGGGCGCTTGAGTGCATATGCGATATTGGCTTTGAGATAACCTAAACGCTCGCCGGCATCATGACGTTCGCCCTCGAATTCAAACCCTACGAGTCCGTCGGTTCTGGCTAACTCTGCCAAGGCATCGGTAAGCTGGATTTCTCCGCCTACACCAGGTTTGGTGTTGCGCAACATCAAAAATATTTTAGAAGGAAGCACGTACCGGCCAATCACTGCTAAGTTAGAGGGAGCCTCGTTTTTAGGCTTTTCTACAATGCGATCAATGCGAATTTCTCTTTCTCCCATTCGCGGACCGGAGGCAATTCCATAAAGGTGAGTCTGATTGTCGGGAACCTTCATTAGCGCTACTACGCCTTTCCGGTGTCTTTCATAACAATCGACCAATTGCTTAATGCCGGGCACTTTGCCATCAATAAGGTCGTCGCCAAGTGCCACCGCAAAAGGTTCGTTTCCAATTGCTGATTCTGCACACAGGACCGCGTGGCCAAGCCCTAATGGTTCCTTCTGGCGAATCGTAGTAAGCGAAACCATGTTGGCGATTCCACGTAGCTCGTCCCTTTCCTTGGTTTTACCTCGTTCACATAGGGTTTGCTCAAGCTCATACGAAATATCGAAATGATCTTCGATGGCGTATTTATAACGTCCTTGAATTAAAATGACGTTTTCCACCCCCGCCGAGACCGCTTCCTCTACAATGTACTGAATAGTCGGAGTGTCTACGATGGGGAGCATTTCTTTAGGAACCGCCTTGGTGGCGGGTAAAAAGCGGGTACCCAGGCCCGCTGCCGGAACAATGCATTTTTTTACAGAACTCATTACTACCCCTTTCAGTAAAGCGAGCATCACACTTTATCTGCTCAAGAGAAAAGTTTGTATGGACTCGTTAATAATTAGTGGCATTTTTAGAAAAATCGTGGACTCTAGCTGGAGAATCAGGTGCGAATAGTTCATTTAAGTGATGTGCATATACAAGTAGACCATTGGAAGCTTCCCCTGCGTCGCTGGGGATGGCGGCGCGCAATAGCGCAAATAGAATGGATGGGGCTAGGACGGGCAAAAAAGTTTGCAGGAGGATTGGAAACTCTTCGCCAAGTAGTAGTGCAAATCCAGAGCTTGCAGCCGGATCATGTAGTGATATCGGGAGATCTTACTGCACTGGCGGTGGAAGAAGAATTTGTGTTAGCGCGCAATGCTTTGGCTCCTTTGGATAATCCCAATCTGCTTACCGTGGTTCCTGGAAACCACGATCGTTATACCGCACGGGCGGTGCGCACACGTCGTTTTGAGAACCATTTTGGCCATCTATTGCATAGCGATCTTGATAATGGCTTAGACGGTAAGACCTTTCCATTAGTTCGACTTCTAAAAGATGAGTTGGCGGTAATAGGATTGGATAGTACTCGCCTTGCTCCCGTGCCGGGAATCTCTTTCGGAAGGTTAGGAAAAGAGCAATTGCAATCTCTTGCCATGCTTGTGCACGAGCCAGTTTTACGCCATCGCCATCTGTGCGTAGTGGTTCATCATGCGCCATTGCATAGGAGCGGCAAGCCGGATCGCATTTCTCATGGACTGTTAGACGGAAAAGACCTACTGCAGCTCTTAAACAAGCGTAGTTGCAGTATCCACCATGGGCACATTCATCACCGATATTGGCATCAGGCTAATAGCCAACGGCCTCATCTTTTCAATGCCGGAAGTGCGACCATGTGTGGCGACAGGGGGTATTGGGTTGTGGACTTGAAGCCAGAAAGTGCGCCTCAAGCAGAACAATATCTGCTTGACGCGCCAAAAAAATAGCTTAAAGCTTCGATAGCGCTTCAATGAATGACGGGTGAGGTGGCTCACGAAGCGAGATTCTCGATTTTTCTGGAACCTGACCGAGTAACCGGGTCAAGACATCTCGTTTGTTCAAGAAAGAATGGAGCCCCAATCGTTTATTCCAAATTCCTAGTTGTCCAGTCTGCATGAATAGACGAGTACATTTAGTGGAAATAGGAACTATTTGAAAGGCCCAGGAAAGCTTGATTCTATAGTTTCCGGGTAGCTTGATACTCCACTTGATGCCATCGGTTAAAGAATCGACCCTCTTCAAAGCGTCTGCAAAGGCTACTGCTTCAGGAAGAGTATTGGGTTCGGCTATTTTCCAAACCCCCGAACCATGGGCGCGAGTAAGAACTACAGCAGAAGGCGACCCTACTGGAATATCGCAAGAAAATTCGGCGGCAAGAGCGTCATTTCCAGAAAGAGGTACGGCAATATGGACTATTCCTGCGGGGGTAGGAACCTTGGCGGCTAAAACGTGGTCCACTCTATCTTTGGCATGACTTACTAGATGCCTAAGCATCTTTGCATTTTCGCCGTTGGAGACGATTTCTAGCTCGGGATTGGCCACTTCCATCTTCGGGGGTGTAATGCCTAGCTTAATAGTCTCCCGAGCAAGTGTTTTCTCTTGTTTGACAATGACAGGTCTCATTGCAGTGAGCGATTCGTTGGAGAGCTTGCAAAACAGCCCCATAAGTTGACTCCTATATAACAATGTATAGATGGAAACCCCGCTTCATATCCAACTAGTTCTTCAACCAGATAGGGGAATGTCGGTTTGCATATTCTACTTGGTTGGAAGCGAACTTCAACGATAAGAAAGGCTTTTCTTGTGTAGTTTTGCAAATCGTCCTAAATACTTGTCATGAACACTTTCCAGTCTATCATCGTAGGGATTGTCCAAGGGCTGACCGAATTTCTACCCATTAGTTCTACAGCTCATATGCGGATTGTTCCCGCGCTGATGGGGTGGTCAGATCCGGGAGCGGCTTATTCGGCTATTATTCAGTTGGGAACAACTGCCGCTGTTCTCGTTTACTTCTCCAAGGATATCCAATGTATTGCTCGGGCGTGGTTAACCGGCTTGGTTCATAAAAAGCCATGGGACACCCCCCAGTCACGCATGGGCTGGTACATTATTTTAGGTACTCTGCCAGTAGTGGTTTTCGGCTTTGCACTCAAGCACTACATCGAGAACCAGTTTCGCTCTCTTTATGTAATTGCCTGGGCTGCAATCGGGCTAGCAGTTATATTGGCTGTTGCCGAAAAAGTAGCCACGCGTAATCGGACTATCGAACACCTTACTTGGAAAGATGGATTCTGGATTGGCTTGGCCCAGGTAGTGTCTCTAATTCCCGGCTCATCCCGATCTGGCACCACGCTTACCGGCGGACTGTTTTTGGGGTTTCAGCGGGAAGCAGCAGCGCGATTTTCTTTTTTGCTTTCCATTCCCGCAACCGCAGGGGCGGGGGTGTTCGAAATGCGGCACGTATTCGCCGAGCAATCGGCAGTTAATCTTAACGCGACGGCGCTAATAATGGGAACTTTGTGTGCTTTTGCGTTTGGATACCTGTCGATTGCTAGCCTGTTAAGGTTCTTGCGGTCGCGTTCGACGTTAGTTTTCATTGTGTATCGCATAGTACTAGGGGCAGCACTTTTGGTTCTCTTAGCGTACGGGTACCTTCATCCATAAAATAATTTGCCGTCACTGCCAGTAATAGGGGGACCAACCGCAGATTTTTCTGGATGAGCGTGTGGTAAAGGTGTGATCATTGATGGAGAAACTGAGGAACTAAATGTCCATTTATCCTGTCATTATGGCTGGTGGGTCGGGAACACGGTTTTGGCCGTTATCGCGAAAAACGAAACCGAAACAGTTCTTGGCTCTAACCGGAGAACAACCGTTATTGCAAATGTCCTTGCAGCGAATGCGAGATCTCGCACCGCTGGAAAGAACATTGGTTGTTTGTGGAAAGGTTCATGCTTCTGCAGTTCAAGAAATGCTGCCCGAATTGCCCACAAAGAACATCTTGGTTGAACCGATAGCGCGAAATACCGCTCCATGCGTAGCTTTGGCTGCGGCTGTGGTGGCCAAACAAGATCCTCAAGGTGTGCTAGTAGTGCTTCCTTCTGATCAACATGTAAGAGAAGTAGGGGCCTTTGTGGGGTCTTTGGAAGTGGCAGTGGAAGCAGCTAGCCGTGGTTTGCTGGTAACCATTGGCGTCAAGCCATCAAGACCGGAAACCGGGTATGGCTATGTCCAGCAAGGCGCAATTATTAAAGATGGAAATTTCCAAGTCCGAGAAGTAAAGCGCTTTGTTGAAAAGCCCGATGTAGAAACTGCCAAAAATTACCTAGGTTCAGGTGACTTTTTGTGGAATGCTGGAATTTTCGTTTTGCGTGTTGATCGCGTTCTCGAAGAATTCAACCTTCATCTTCCAGAGACTAAGGAACCACTGGCTGCAGTTTCTCGCGCAGTTGGAACCGCCGAATTCAATACAGTTCTGGAGCGTCATTTTCCGCAAATGCCTTCAATTTCATTTGACTACGGAATAATGGAAAAAGCCTCCCGTATCGCAGTGGTGCCTGCTGAGTTTGGGTGGTCGGATGTAGGGTCGTTTCCCGCCTTGCCGGAAGTTCGTCTATTAGACGCCCAAAACAACGTAGCCGAAGGGGAAACAATTCTTTGCGAGGTTTCCAATAGTATTATTTTGGGAGGAAAGCGTCCCTTGGCGGTAATCGGGGTAAAAGACTTGGTGGTGGTCGACGCCGGTGACGCGGTGCTGGTTTGTCCGAGGGAGCGTGCTCAAGAAGTTCGCCGAGTAGTGGACGAGTTGGGGCGCCGAAAGCTGGAGAAATACCTTTAGGGGTTGGCAAAAGCCAACTAGGCAGTGGCGACTTCTGTGGCCTATAGAAATTAGTGACGATAAATGGCGTCTACGATTTTAGCCGCCGCTACTGATTCGGCCACGTCATGAACGCGGACAATATCTGCGCCCTGTACTACGCAAGCAGCCAAAGCGGCAATGGAACCCGTAAGTCGTTGCTCTACAGCACGATTGGTAAGTTTGCCAATAAATGATTTTCGAGAAACCCCAACCAAAACGGGGTGTCCTAGCGATCGCAGTACTTTCAAGTTCTTAAGTAAGGCAAGGTTGTGCTCTAAAGTTTTTCCAAACCCGATTCCTGGATCGACAAGAATGCGATTAGAGGGGATACCAGCAGATTGGGCAATGGCAAGCGATTGCTGCAGCTCTTGTAAAACCTCGCTCACCACGTCTTGGTAACTAGGATGGTCTTGCATATGGCGGGGGATTCCCCGAATGTGCATGATGCAAATGGCAACCCCTGATTTGGCACAGGTAGGCGCCATTTGCGAATCGAAACGTAAACCAGAGATATCGTTTACCAAGTCAGCACCAGCTTCAACTGCATGGCGAGCCACCAGTGCCTTGGTGGTATCGATAGAAATTGGAACTCTTACTTGTTTACGAAGCTGTGTGATCACCGGCAAAACACGCTTAAGCTCTTCTTCAACGCTGACTGGAAGAGAACCGGGGCGGGTAGATTCACCACCAATATCCAAAATGTCGGCACCTTCTTCTACTAAACGTATGCCTGCCTCTACGGCAATACGGGAATCAAGGTGTTTTCCGCCGTCAGAAAAAGAGTCGGGGGTTACATTAACAATGCCCATTAGATAGGTTCGGCTGCCCCATGTAAAATCGTGGCAGCCGATGGTAGTTGCGGGAATATTGCGTGCAGTCAATTGGCTATCCTGCGGCTTTGTTTGGCTCGGTTTCCGGAAGCTTTCCTAATCCTTCCAATGCATCAAGAATTTTCTTCTTTTCTTTCTTTTCAGTCTTAGGAGGAGAAGAAGTAGTCTTCGGGGTAGGCTTTGGCTTGGACAATTCTTTACCTGAAATAAGAAGATTGATGTCTTCGCTATCGAGAGTTTCATATTCTAGCAAGGCATTGGCAATGCGCTCCAAGACAGCCATGTTTTCGGAAAGTATTTTTTTTGCATGATTATAGCCCTCCATAACAATGGCTTTAACTTCAGTGTCAATCTGCACTGCTGTTTCTGGACTGTAATCTGCTGAACGAGCAATTTCTCTTCCTAAAAACACTGCTTCGTCTTTTTTGCCGAAAGACAGCGGACCAAGCTTTTCGCTCATTCCCCATTCGCAAACCATTCGGCGAGCTAAGTCGGTCGCTTGCTCAATGTCATTGGAAGCTCCGCTAGTCATTTCGTGAAAGACTAGCTCCTCAGCAACTCGGCCTCCTAGCGCTATGGTAATCCGCTTTTTTGCATAATCGCGGGAAGCATTATAGCGGTCTTCGGAAGGTAGTTGCTGCATTACTCCCAATGTTGGTCCTCGAGGAATAATCGTAACTTTATGCACCGGGTCAGTGTCAGGAAGCATTTTGGCCACCAATGCATGGCCTGCTTCATGGTGGGCAGTGTTGCGTTTCTCCTTTTCGGAGATAATCATACTTTTACGTTCCACTCCCATCAGCACTTTGTCTTTAGCCGACTCAAAATCAGACATGTCGATCATTTCTTTGCTTTGGCGAGCAGCGAGCAAAGCGGCTTCGTTGACCAAGTTTTCTAAATCGGCTCCTGCAAAACCAGGCGTACCTCTAGCGATTATTTCCAAATCAACTTCGGGAGCTAGCGGAGTTCGGCGAGTATGAACTTGGAGAATACCAAATCTACCTTTCACATCTGGACGAGGAACCACAATTCGCCTGTCAAATCGACCAGGTCGCAATAAAGCGGGATCAAGTACATCAGGCCGGTTGGTAGCCGCTACCAAGATGACGCCATCGTTGGCTTCAAAGCCATCCATTTCCACCAGAAGCTGATTGAGCGTCTGTTCGCGTTCATCATGCCCGCCGCCTAAGCCTGCGCCTCGGTGGCGACCTACCGCGTCAATTTCGTCGATGAAAACTATACAAGGGGCATTTTTTTTGCCCTGTTCGAAAAGATCGCGAACTCGACTGGCGCCTACTCCCACAAACATTTCCACGAAATCGGACCCCGAAATGGAAAAGAAGGGAACTCCCGCCTCGCCAGCAATAGCTCGCGCCATTAGAGTTTTGCCTGTACCGGGAGAACCCATTAGCAAAACGCCTTTAGGAATTCTACCGCCAAGTTTGGTAAATTTCTTAGGATCTTTAAGGAAAGCTATTATTTCTTCTAGTTCTTCCTTGGCTTCATCTATGCCGGCTACATCGGCAAAAGTGATTTTGTTGCGGTGTTCTGATAGGAGTCTTGCTTTTGATTTTCCAAAGCTCATGGCTTTTCCGCCGCCTGCTTGGAGTTGCCGCATGAAAATCACAAAAAACAAGAAGAGAAAGACTAGCGGTAATCCTTGTAGTAGAACTTGTACCCAGACTCCGTTCTGTTCCTCCTTTTCATATCGATACTTCACCCCGTCTTTTTCTAAACGAGAAAGCAACTGCGAATCAACCAGCGCAGGGCCTCGACTGACGAACTCGGCGTTATCTTTTAGCTTGCCGTGATATTCCAGTCCCTTAATGGTGACCGAAACAACTTCGCGGTTATCTGCCTTCTGCAGAAACTCACTGAAGTCAATTTCTCGGATGTTTTTTTCATCTTGCTTGAACCAAACCTTGAATAGGCCGATAAAAACCGCGATCAGCACAATCCACAACAGTATGCTTTTGAAATTTGAACGCATTCGTTCCCTTCCGCTCTCGGCTATGAAAAACCGGTGCTCGATCAAACACGCGAGCGAATCCGATCGTAGCAGCAACGCTCAGATGCCTCAACTTATTCATCTTATTCAATCTTATACCGATACCTCTTTTAGCAGAATGGAAAGCGAATTGCTTATATTAAGAAGACCTAATCTCAATCTGCCAGGAATATTTTGCATTCTCACCTTGCCTGGCCGCATCCGAGCACTTGATCCCTGGAATCCATAGAATTCTCTCTGAAGAGTCGGTGAGCAAAGGAAGCGAATCGCGAAGATGACGCGAAATTTTTTGGTCGATCAAAAACGACTTGAGTTTTTTTTCATGTCCTCCTAAGGCGCGAAAGCGATCACCTGGCTTTCTATAGCGAATTTTTAGAGGAAGTTTGACTGAGTTGGGGTCAATGCGAATGGTGCCTGGCGTAGCGGGGCCTGGTTTAATGGCTTGGTTGACGTGTATCTCCAGGGAACCAAAATGATGGAGACCTGGTCCTCTAATAATGCATTCTAACCCCCGAGAGGTTAGGAGAGTTTTCCGGGAAATAATGCTCTGGCCAATCTGAAATTGACCATAGGAGGCAGAAAACTCTAAGTTGTCGGGCAGAGTTACGGTGATGGGATGCTTTCGTGAAGAAAATAGCGCCTCGTCCATGGAGTAAATATGAGCCCATAGTGCTGAAATGCCCATCTTTTCTGCCGCCATGCGTAATACTCGCCACCGCAGTGCGGTGGGTAATTTGGTTATTTGCTCAATATTTCCTTGCAGAGAAGTGTCGTTCTGCCGGAACAGTGTTCTAAATCTGTGATGAGCTACCGATTCCAAGAACAACTGATCTTCCTGGGCAACCATGCATGTTCGCGCTATGGCTGCAAATGATTGCTTGCCTATTGACTTCGACAAGGCTGGTAATACCCAAGCTCGCACTCGATTGCGCGTAAAGTCAGTGCACGAATTGGTTGAGTCTTGCCGGGCTATTGTTTGGCGAAGGCGTAGAAAATCCGCTACTTCCTCGCGGGAAACTTCTAGCATTGGCCGGGCAATTAGGCCACGCTTCGGAAGTATTCCTCTGAGGCCTTGCGTTCCTGCGCCGCGGCCCAAGCGCATCAAGATAGTTTCTATCTGATCCTCTAGGGTATGGGCAGTGGCGATTATTTGCTCGCTGCCTTCTCTAGCGATTCTTTCCAAAGATTGATATCGCTCCTGGCGAGCAGCCGCTTCCAGTCCTTTCGTGTTATTGATGGCAACCTTCTGGATGACGCACTTAAGCCCTAATTGTTTCGATAGGTCAGAAACAAATAGGCAGTCGTCCCAAGAATCTGGCCGTAGGTCGTGGTCAATGGTGGCAACTCGCAGCTGAAGATTCATGGGCTCGGAAAGCTCAGTGAACGCCAGAAGCATTGCCACTGAATCAGGACCGCCAGAAACTGCTAGCAGAACTCTTTTGTTCGAAAAGTCCAGGGCTTGGGCGCTGCGGCGAATTTTTGAAACCAGTGAATGAGGGGAGGGCATATTTTTTCAGTGAGGTTGTAAATTTTTGATGTGGCGCAAATTGTAAACTATGTTATAAATGGAAAATAGACGTTACGGTGCAACGGAATGAAGTGGTCGACAAGATGGTTGTCGCCAGGTGGTTTTAAGTTTTAACCGTTTTTGGTATAGAATGATATTCAGGAGTAGTACCAAAATTAGGCGGCCAAGTATAGAGTCGTAGGCCGTAACATTAAGTTCGTTGTTGGGCCCAGGGGTCCCCCCCTCCCCCTCTGGGTCCACGGAGCCGTCGAGGAAACTCGGCGGCTTCTTTTTTTCGGGTCCAGAAAAAGACGTTTCATCTTCTTTGTCGTTCGTCTGTCAGGCTGCGTGTGCGCCTATTTTCCTTTATTGACGCACTTGTGATTGGAGAATAAGATCGATGCGTTCTTTTGGGGGCCTGTCGCGCAATTATGGAAAAGATTGGCCGATTTGAGTTAGTGAAAAAAATCGCTGCGGGCGGTATGGCAGAGATCTTTCTGGCTCGGCGGGTAGGGCCGGAGGGATTCGAGAAATACGTAGTTATAAAACGGATTCTGCCTCATTTGGCGGAAAATCGCGAATTCGTGGACATGTTCCTTCAGGAGGCGCGGCTTGCGGTTAGATTAAATCACCCCAATATTGCTCAGGTTTTTGACCTTGGTGAGTCGTTGGGCTCGTATTTCATTGCCATGGAATATGTTCACGGGGAAGACTTACGCAGAATATGGAGGCATTCCGAAGAAGTAGGAAGTCCTATTCCCGTACCATTGGCGTGCAGGATTATTATTGAAGCTGCCGCTGGTCTCGATTATGCGCATAAAAAGGCTGGAACTAATCTAGAGCCATTGCACATAGTGCATCGCGATGTGTCACCCCAAAACATACTTGTATCATTCGATGGAGCGGTCAAAGTAGTTGATTTCGGCATTGCAAAAGCGACTGATCAGGCTACCAATACTCATCCGGGAGTCCTTAAGGGGAAATACTCCTATATGAGTCCGGAACAAGCTAGTGGTCATGAAGTCGATTGGAAAACTGATCAGTTTGCTCTGGGTATTATTTTTTATGAGCTGCTCACGCTTACGCGTCTATTTAAGCGCAGAACCGATATTCAGACTTTAGCTGCAGTGGGAGAGTGTAAGGTTTCTCCGCCGTCGTTGGTCAATTCGCGAGTGCCCGCCGAGCTAGACGCGATAGTATTGAGGGCTTTGGCAAAGAGACCAGCCGATCGCTACCGAGATATGCTGGAATTTCGTACGAAAATCGAAGACTGGCTTCTGGCGCATCGTAATGTATCGTCGTCAACTCATTTAGCCAGATACCTTGGTTCGATTTACAGCGAACGTCTAGAAAGAGAAAAAACCGAGGGGTGGGCGGTTTCTATTCCGGAGGTTCACCAGGAAAAGTTCTGGAGTAGTAGAATTAGCCGTCTAGAAAAGGACAATGCGGCATGTGAATCGTCTTCTCCTCGTCAAGAAGCTTCCCTAGGCTCCAAAAAGGCATCGATTTCCAGCTGCTCAATATCGCGTTTTTTAAAAAAACGTTTTCGTCAAAAAGCAGCCGTAGGTTTGGCGCTCACATCAACATTGTTGGCGGCGGTATTTCTCTATCAGTCTCAGGCGGGACCAGGTGTTTGTGTTGCCTGCCAAAAAGTTTCTTCTGGAGAAGCATTTTTGGATTTATTTCTTTCCCGATTCGGTACTCCAGGAGACAGAGTAGCGGCGGTGTTACCGATTTCCGCGGAAAGTAAGCAACCAGGGTGGATTCCCCAGGGCTTGGTTCGCAGAAGAATCAAGAAAGATTCAAGGGAACTCAATCAAAAAGAAGTCCTCAGTGGATTTGGTGTTCTGGTGATAAATAGCGATCCCCAAGCCTATTTGTGGCAGGGACCAAATAGATTAGGCAAGACTCCTCTACGTATTCGTCTTCCTGCTGGGCGGCAACAACTTGCCTTGGTTAATCAGCAACAAAGATTGGAGCAAAATATTGAGATAGTCGTTCCATCAGACCAAACCGTTGAAAAGACCTACCAGTTCGGACGGGGAGAGGTTTGTATTGTTGTCAAACCAATCAACACGAATGCCGAAATCTATTTACGCGGGCAGCAGCTTGGCGCCAATCCTTTGCCTCAGTTTTCGTTGTTGGAAGGTCAATACCAGTTCACGGTGGTAAATGAAGATTTGCGGAAAGCAAAAAAAGTTGCGGTACAAGTTAAGCCAAACCAAGTGGCGAGAGTGGTAGTTGATTTCGACTCCTGAACGGCTATTTTGCTGGTTTTTTTCCTACGCGGATTGCTGAGTAGAAAAAACTGCGATCAGTAGAGAGAAGTTCACGTTCCACAGTTGGGTCGAAATCCAATTCTCGCATCCATAGGCTAGGCAGGGGTCTAACATTGTTGAGTTGTCGAACAAGAAGGTATCCTCCTGGCGCCAGGTTTTCCAAAACCGGCTTGGCAATCGCTTCTGAATCCTCTTCGGTGGACCAGTCGAGAATGTTGGATAACTGAATGAGATGGTACGGACCAGGATAGGAAGCGAGAGTTTCCTCTATGTTTCCGGTCAAGCAAGTCACTTTGCCAACGCTTTCCGCTAGGCGATCATAGTTTGATGATTGCAAAAAGTCAGGCAAGGCATAGGGTTGATCGAGTGGTCCGTATCTACCGCGCAAGACATGGGAAAGATATGGATTGCGTGACGCCTCGGGCTGCGCTAGCGCCCATTCAAAACGTGCTTGAAAGTAGCGAGGATAGCTGCCTGGAGGTGCGTGCTGGAGAGCGTTACTGCCGAAAAGCGCTTTTAGAAGCCGCTGATGAAAAAATAGATCAAAAGAAACTGGCCATAATTCCGATTGGATTATGGCCTGGATAGCCAAAGGGTGACCGTCGAAAAAGTCTTGGAGTTGTTTTTGGGAAGCAAAGAATTTTTCTACGAAGCTGCGCCAGCAGGAAAATAGGCGTTCGAAAATGCCATCGTCAAAAGCACCATTTATAAAAAAGGTTTTTTCACTTTTGAAAAAAGCGCGGTCTTCTGGCGGAAGGACTTGTACTACTTTTGTCATGAGTGTCTCGCGGACCGAAGGATCAATTTGCGAGATTCCCATTAACCGGCAAAAGTCTTTTCGATTTAGCAAGCGAACGGCAGCCAAACGTAAACGCGACCAAGCCGCTTGGCAAGGATCGATGTCTGTTCCCACCACCTGATCGGTGTCAGAGCGTAAAGAAATCTGCAGAAGAGAGCATCCAGCTCCCGCCACGCAAAAAATCTTTTTTGGACTGGACCCCAAGCTATCGAGAAGACTCTCTTCTAGACGCGGGTCTTCTCTTACCACTGAGAATTTGAGGGGGGCGCTTTTCGCGACAATTTTTTCGGAAAGCTCTTCAGTGCGGGTTAGTGCCATCGAAGAGGCTACATGAGGTATCCAACCGGTTCCCAAGTTCATTCCCCTAAATGCTAGCGTTTATCAAAAGGTCAACTAACCAGATTATTGAGCTATCGTGAAGAATGACAAAATTGCAATGGCCTGTTGTCAATCCTCCTAATTCTTAGGCAGTTGTCAAATCCCCGTTTTGTGCTCTTTGGCTGGCAAAGTCACCCTGGGTTTAATTTGGGGCTATCTTTATGGGGTTATCTTCGCCTATAGATCGTCTTCACCATCATCCTGCTTTTCTATGTTTACCTACGCAATAAACGAACCAACGAAATGCTTGTTGGCTATCGGCAAATGCTCGGGTAGAACGTTGAAAAAATCTTCGAGGGGATTTTGCGAAAGCCCATGGCTATTGATTCTACTGAGCTTGCCCAGGTCATTGCTGAGGCAGAAGATATTGCTAAGAATGTAGGCCACCAGACTACTTCAGCTCATCTTTTGTTGGCCGCGTTTACTGTTCCTAATCGGGCACAAGTGCTGCTGCGAGAGAGGGGAGTGGATGAAGATTTATTAATGGGGCTTATGACCAAAACACCTAAAGAAGCTGAAGGGGTAGCTCAAGAAGTGCTTGGGCGAGCTCGTGAGATTGCTCAAAACTGCAGCCAATCTGAGGTCGATTGTGGCCATATGCTCATTGCAATTACTAGAACTCGTCAAAGCCTGGCACTAGATTTGTTGAAGCGCAGTGGCATTAATCTGGCAAGTTTGCGCAACACCGCCCTTTCCTACTACCTTGGAGGGCACATGCCACGACGCCTAATGAATTTGGAACGTGGTAGTGGTTTTTCTGCTCCTTCCGCAATGTCTCCAAGAAGCAACCTGGCGTCGCTGACTAGAAACCGGCTCGCTAGGACTCCTGCTCCCTCTACACCTCCCGCAGCCAAAACTGATAGACCGGTTTTACCTTCAGATGCAATAGAAAGCCGGACAGAAAATGACTATCGCTCTTTGGATTGGATTGGTGAGCCCAAGTCTTTGCCCAAAATCGAGTCTCGAATAGAACCTTTAGAATCGATTCCCCAAACTCGAAACAGAAAGTCTTGGTATAGGCCGGTCGAGGAAAAGAAAGACGCTGTTTCCGTGCCTGGCTCTTTTTACGAGCTTTCTGAGAAAGAGTATCCTTGGCTAACTTCATTGGGAAGAAATCTGACCCAATTGGCGGCTCATGCGCAGATTGATCCCGTTGTTGGCCGTAATGGCGAAATTGAAGAAATAATCGATATTTTGGGAAAGCGGCGCACCAATAATCCCTGCTTGTTGGGAGAACCAGGGGTTGGAAAAACCGCGGTAGTAGAGGGCGTGGCCTGCAAATTACTGGAATTATCTGGGCAAGGCATAGGCGAGAGGCTGGTAGTCGAGCTGGATATGGCTTCAGTAGTAGCAGGTACTCATTTGCGAGGATCATTTAGCGAGAAATTGAATGGTATTAAAGAAGAGGTGCGGCGAGCTAGCGGGCGGGTTATTGTTTTTATCGACGAAATTCACACTCTGATTGGTGCGGGGTCAACTGGTGAAGGGCCACAGGATGCAGCCAATGAACTCAAGAGTGTTTTGGCTCGCGGTGATTTTCCTTGCATCGGAGCTACCACTCATGACGAATACAGAAAATTTATTCAGCAGGATCCTGCTTTAGAGCGACGTTTTACCCCGGTTCCTATTTGCGAGCCTTCGGTAGCCGAAACTGAGCTGATATTGGCAGGGATAATTGGCCGATATGAGGCGCATCATGGGGTGACCTACGAGCGTTCTGCTCTACAAGCTGCTGCTGCGTTAGCTTCTAAATACGTTTCTGATCGGTTTCTTCCTGATAAAGCAATCTCGATTGTTGATTTGGCCGGGTCGCGATCACGGCGGGAAGGTACTGCTACGGTAGGAGTGCCCGAGATCGCGCGTGTTGTTTCTCGATTGGCAGGAGTTCCCACAGAAAGGTTGTTGCTTTCTGATTCTGAACGCCTTCTTCAATTGGAAGAAGAGCTCGCTAAAAGAGTAATTGGTCACCAAAAGGTTATTGGCAAAGTAGCTAGAGTAGTGCGGCGCAATTACGCTGGATTTTCGTCGCGCCGGCCTATGGGATCGTTTATCTTTCTGGGACCGACTGGAGTTGGTAAAACTGAATTGGCTCGAGTGCTAGCCGACCTATTATTTGGCGGTTCTGACGCTTTGGTCAGGGTAGATATGTCCGAGTGTTCAGATGCACACGGAGTCGCTCGATTATTGGGGGCTCCTCCTGGGTATGTAGGGTATGGCGAACCAGGACAGCTAACTGAGCCAGTGCGCAAGCGCCCATCCTCAGTAGTGTTGTTGGATGAGATTGAGAAAGCACATCGAGAGGTATTGATGATTCTTCTTCAGGTTTTGGAAGAAGGACGTTTGACCGATGGAAAAGGAAGGCATATTGATTTTTCCAACACGGTAGTGATTTTGACCGCCAATCTAGGGTCGGAAGCTTTCCAAAAAAGGAATCAGCCGCTGGGGTTTGGATTGGCAGAAAATTCTTGCTCAGTAACAGACCATGCCAAGCATCGAGCGCTCAGTATAGCTCGTCATCAGTTGTCAGCAGAGCTTTGGAATCGATTGGATGAGCGTCTAGTTTTTGAACCGCTCAAAAAGGAAGAGATTTCCCAAATCGCTCAGATTGTTCTCCGCGATTCGTCTCGGCGTCTTCAAAATGAGAAAGGGATTGGTTATCAAGCTACTCCGGAAGCGGTGGAGTATTTGCTGGTCCACGGGGGGTTTGATTCCGAATTAGGAGCACGTCCACTGCGGCAAGCAGTTCAGCGATTGGTAGAAGCACCTTTGGCTGAGCAAATTATTCAAAGAAAGATTCAAAGTGGGGATCAAGTGTGGGTTCGCATTAAAAATGAGGCGATCGTATTCGAGAAACACCGAAAAGCTGCCTTAAGCAATAGCTTGCTTGAATAAACAAGGTATGGTAACCCCATTAAAGGTGCTACGTTATGGTATGTCAAGACCTATGCTCAAGCCTTGTACCTGGAGGACTCATGCGTTGGTTAGTAGTAGCTTTTTTGGCGTGGGGAGGAATGAGTTGGGCCGCTCCAAAGCCGACTATTGCAATTTATCCCATTGTTTCTGAAGGGATTCCCGCTAAAGACGTCCTTAGGGTAAAAAAGGCTATTCATGCAGAGCTAGAGAATTTGGAATATCTGAACGTAGTAACTAGCGCAAAAGGCTCTGGTAAATGTCAGCGGGGACAATTTGCATGCTTGGCAGGACGTGGAAAGTCGGTAAATGCCCAGGAGATTTTTTATTATTCGTTAAAAAAGTTGAAAAATGGATACTTAGTTTCGGTAGTCTTGGTTGACTCCTCGGAACGAAGTAAGGCAATAAAGCTTACCGAGAAAGTCAGAAATGACTTTGAAGACCTAATATTGGTTGCTCGCGGAAAAGTCCTCCAACTTAAGGCCAAGGAAAAATATGTTGGGCAATTAGTACTTAGCGCGACACGCACTGGGAAATTGTGGATAGATAGCAAAGAAGTTAAGGACGGCGAACCGTTTGTCTTGCCAGTGGGAACTTATAAGATTGAAAGGAAAGTGAAAGGAAAGTCAGGCTCAAAAAAAGTAAAAGTTGAGTTTAATAAAACGGTGCTGGTTTCATTCAAAGATAATAAAACCACTCCTTTAGTTTCTTATTCTACCTGGAATCGCGCGGTTTCTTCTAATTCTATTGCGTTACCTCCACCCCCTCCACTGGAGGAAAGCAATGAATCCATTCCCTTGCCCGAAATAGTGAATTTGGTGGATGGGGAAAAAACTTCTCCGCAAACTGAAAGTACAGCAACTAATTCAACTTATTTCCTTCCTAAGTGGCCGGGGTACGCAGGTGCAGCCATTGGCGCTACTCTTCTTCTGGGCGGAGTAGTGCAAGAGCTTCGGGCGGTATCATTCCGAAATGAGGCGCGAGAAAAGATTACAAGCGGAGGCAATGTTCGTTATAGCGATTTTGACGTAGCTCGAGAGAAATCAAGTAATTTCCGCTCAGCTCGCAACTCCGGATTGGTTCTATTAGGCCTGGGGACGGCTATGGTTGCAGGAAGTGGAGCCTATCTTTTCTGGTTTGTGCCTTCCGCCTCTGGAGCTCAAGCAGGAATTTCCGGACAATTTTAACCAAAGCAGCCGTCCACGATTATTGGACGGCTGCCGGGATCCCCGCCCCGCATAGATTGCCTAAGGGTCTAGTCCCCCAAGAGCTATTCATTAACTAAGCCAACGCTGTATTGAGAACACTTGAGCGTTATGTTGTTGATATTTATGAAGGTCAATCAGTGATTGCCTTCCATTTAATTCAAAGATGCTATGAAATTTTTGCGATTACTGTGCATTATCTTCATATCCGGGAGATTCTTTAGCGCGTATGGCTTGCACCAGAGCACGAGCCATGGCGCGATGGCCTGCGCTGCTAGGATGAATACCATCTTGTGAGAGCATGCCCTGGCGTGGATGGGAAGGGTTCAAGGGATCGGCAACTGCGGTCGCAAAATCTACTACCCCCTCTACCAACGGGGTTGTTTTAATAAACTGGTTGATTTCCTGGCGAACCTTCTCGCCACCTAGTGTAAGGTTACCTTCTCCCTTGGGAAGAATGGTTCCTCCCCATGGCCGGATTTCTCTTTCTCTGAGCTTAGTGAATATTCGTCGCAAACCGCGAATAACGAAATCTGCATCTTCTCGATGGAGATCGTTGGTTCCAACTTGTACGACGCAATCAGTAATACCTGGCGGGTTGAAAACGTCGGAAACAATGCGATCGTAAGCTCTTTCTACTCCATCGCCACCTTCAGAGGCGTCTACTACTGGATACCGTAGCTCCTGCTGAGCAACTTCAATAAATCGGTCTTCCAAGCCTTGCGATGCCATCCCTGCACCAATACTGTCTCCCAGCACAGCGATAATTTTTTGGGGAGGCCCAAAAACCGCGACCCATTTTATGCCATAAATCGTTGGTTCGGCAGTGCCGTCTATAGTTTCGCTTTCACCCCAGTTCCCTTCAGCTAGCATTCCGTCATTGACAATGTCTTGCCCCTGCGGCATTCCTCCAGAAGCAGTAATAGAAATGGCAAAACGTTCATTAGAAACCATGGGGTAGGAGAGGGCATCGGAAATTACCTCGGTATGGGCAGGAACAACCAAGTCGTGCTTTCCCGAAAAAAGCAATGGTGTGTTTTTTTTAGTTCTGCCTAACCCGAGGTGTTGGCCAATCCATGTTCCACGAATTTGTAGAGGAATAGCTCCACTGCGCAATGCGAGCTGTACCTGGGTGCCTGACTTCATGGATCTAAAGGGAATGCGAAACGTAGTAAGTGTTGAAAATTCTTGATTGTAAGGAACAGTGCTGGCGGTAACTACCTGGAAGTAGGGTAAAAGAGCAGGAGGAACTTCCGAAGACGACGAATTATTGCTTTCTGTTTCTGGCATAGCGTCCGATGGTGAAAGGCGATTTTGACTACCACAGCCTATTTCTAGAAAAATGTTCAGCAAAACCAAGGTTTTGATAAATTGATTCATTACCTCTAGATAAGCAATGACCGTGCCGTATTATTTGTGGGAGGACAATTCTACGAAAGAATGAACCGCGTTACCGGTGTATGAAAAATAATTCCATCGTGATTACATTAGATTCACTATCAAAACACCTATTCTCTCGCCAAAATGCAGCGCAGAAGGCGAAGCGCGGACTTATAGCCCAAGTGAATATGCTATGACCAACTACGAAATCAAAGAGAAGTGAAGTGACTAATTGTATAAGTATCGAAATTTTATAAGTCATTTCAAGTCGCGAAAATTTTTTGACAGACTAACTCGCAAGGACATCAAAGAAGTGCTCGAAGCGTTCACCAAGATTGGTGAAATAAAAGCAAAGGCTTGGCTTATTAAATATAATTGTTTATTTCTTGGATAATTATAAAAATTCACTGTCAGTATGGTAAAAATCTTAATGCGACAGAACCCGACAGTGGCATTAGGACGGACAATTGTGGGGACTGCGTTCTACAAATTTCCATTAAAGGTTAGGGCGGGGACCGTTTTCGACTCGACAATAGATATCTGTTCTCAGAATAGTGACAATGACAAATTCATACATATGTCTACAAAATAAAATTGCTATTTCTTGATTGACATATATTTAATCTTAGATATTTTGCTATCGATTTCTATTTATGTATACGCCATTTTGCCTAATAGTAGAACAATAGGGGAGGAATGAATCCGATTTAAGAAATCAGTTTTTGTGCCGCTTTCAAAAAAACCACCTCAAAAATAATTGAAAGGCTTAAAATGAAAACAAAAGTTATAACTAAACTACCTTGTGTGTTTATGGCAGCTATGTTCTTTGTTTTGGTTGCCTCAACAAACCAGAGCCTTGCTGCAACCGTGGCTACTGCCAATAGCAGCGGTGTTCACTGCGAAATTCTTTATGCTGGACAGACAATTAACGCGGGAAGTGTATGCGCTGAAGTCAACGGAGATGATCTCCTAATTGTCTATGAAACATCAGGTGGGTGGCAATTGGAAGAAACTCATCTGTGGGTTGGATCAGAAATCGCTGACATGCCGCAGACTAGACAGGGTAACCCCAAAATTGGAAACTTTCCCTATGCGTCTGGAGATATTACTGGTGCCACGGTTTACACAGTGTCCGTACCGCTAGCTAGTATTGGTTTTTCGTGCCCAGCAGATGACGCCAATTATTTTGTTGCTGCGCATGCTTCCCTTCGAAAAGTAGATAGCGGCGGCAATGTTATCCAAACCGAGACAGGCTGGGCAGACGGAGACCGGTTTGTGGAACAAGGTATGTGGGGTACTTATTTCACCATTACCCTTAACTGCAGCACTTCAGGCGGAGGCGATAAATGCGAGACCGCGTTTACATACGGCGGCGGAACAAATGCCATTGACAGCGATACAACCAACTCTTTCCTTGAAATTGATGAGAGTGGAGACGGTATCGGCGATTTCAATCGTTGGGGATGGAGCATTGGGTCATTGGGGCAGGGCAATTATGAATTTGATATTTACGCTGGCGCCGGGCAGAGTGACATAACCAAAGGAACAATAGTAGGAACACTATTCCTCGATTACAATGGCACAACTGCTACGGTAACATACAGTATGGATGCCGGCTATACATTGAATGAAACACATCTTTGGGTGGGCAATGAAATCTTAGCCCGGGATGTAAATGATGATTATACTGTAGCCCCAGGACAATATCCTTTCATACATGGGGATTTGGGTGCACTAACGAATGATGCCTTTATAGTGGCAACATCTGGTGACATATATATTGTTGCCCACGCTGTGGTGTGCGGATTTTAGATAAGCTCATAAATTTTATTTCGAAATGAAAAGAAAGGGGGAAAGGAAGTGGATTTCCCCCTTTTTGTTTTCTAGTTCTTTACAATCTTGCATTTTTGCATTTATCGAAGAGCCAACTATCGCTCGTAAAATGCCGTGATTTTCAATTCTGGTCAAGTGCAGTGCTGAATGGTGCACTGAGCTTTTTTGAAGGCTTAAAGATCGACCCGCTTTTCCGAATGATCTTTTCCATCAAATCGAAGAAGAGTTCTTTTTTCATCTAGTTTTGTAATGATATTGACTGGCCTTTTCCATAGGGTCTGCAAATTGCGCAATGTGTCCCGGGCATAATCGATTTTAAGATCGGTTCCGTCGTGCTTATGCGCCAGGCAGAGCTCAGCTCGATTTTCAAAGTTTCCATCGACGGCTTCAATGATTGGTTGCCCGAAATTTGTTAATTGTCGAAGCAGTTTTTCTTTAACTGATTTAAATTCCCGGGTAGTAATCTCCCAAACATTTCTTTTTTCATTAAACCCGTAAACAAACAATTTTTGGTCCATGGCGAATTCGGGAGTAAGAAACTCGTCTATAAAGGTAACGTCATTGTAGTGGCGGCGCACTTCAAAGATTTTTTGGCGTCCTAAACCGAGTTTTTTGTCCCACATCTGTCGTTCTCTTAAATCGTCGCAGTCGTCAAATTCTTTTCCAAAACGTCCTTTATTCCAGCGGTCTTCAATATGTCGAAATAGCTCGATGCCTAATTTGTAAGGGTTGATCGAACCGGGTCTAGAGCCAAGAGTACCAGAATGATGATCGGCATAATCAATTAATTCCGAATCTTTCAGGGCTCGGTGGGTCATGATAGTCGAATGCCAATAACTAGCCCATCCTTCATTCATGATTTTAGTTTGTCCTTGTGGAGCAAAATAGTAGGCTTCTTCTCGCACTATGGAAAGCAAGTCGAATTCCCATCGCTCCAAGGGAGCATGCTCTAATAAAAAGAGCAATATATCGCGTTCTGGATGTTCGGGAAATCGTTTTGTTTTTTGTCTTTCGTCTTGAAGCTTTTTTCTCTGTGCGTCAAGGTATTCCTTGGGATTGACGTATCCGCGCATATATTCGCGTTCAACTTTGAATCCTGGAACATCTACAGGTTCTTCTGCTTCAATATTTGTTTTGTTGGAAGGATGCCGCGCAATATACGGAGCATGATAATCAATTAGATTTTCTAATGAGAGAGCCCGATCAATAAAGTGTTCTACCTGGTCAAGGCCCAACCGGTCGATCCAACGGCGCACACGAGTGGAATGATTGGCCATTTCATCCATCATTTTCCGATTGGTTTTTTGAAAAGAAAAATTGTTTCTGAAAAAATCACTGTGCCCATACACGTGGGCCATGACCAGTTTTTGGTCAACCTCGGCATTAGATTCCAGCAAGTAAGCGTAGCAAGGCTCGTTGTTAATCACCATTTCATAAATTTTGGAAAGACCATATTCATATCCCTTAGCTAAATGCTCATACTCCATGCCAAATCGCCAATGAGGATAGCGACTGGGAAATCCTCCGTATGCAGCTACCATGTTCATTTGATCAAAACTAAGCACCTCAAATATGGTTTCGAAAGGATCGAGCCCATACTCTCTGGCATAACCTTCGATTTGTTGTTTTAGTTCGCTTAGGCGAGCTGGTAAGGACAAAGTTTGCTCCTTTGTAGGCATACTCGAAAGTTGTCGAGCCTCGCTCCACTGTGCTTTATCTATTTTCCCTTGCCCAAAAACTCCTTAATCGAACTATAAATTGCATCCTTGTCGGCGATTTCGGAAAGGGAAACATTTTCGGTACCACCAAATACTTCACGCAAATCTTTAATGAACTGTCCGGAACCGTAGGGGCTTTCTACTTGCCCGTAACAAAACAAATTAGAAGCTGGCAGAAGATCGTTTCGGAGAATGTCGATACAGGCTTGAGTGTCATCTGCAGACCAGTTATCGCCGTCGGAAAAATGGAAAGGGTAGATATTCCAAGCAAATGATGGGTAATCAGCTTTAATTAAATCGCGACAGGTTTTGTACGCTGAAGAAATCATTGTTCCGCCAGATTCGCGGGTGTGAAAAAAGGTATCCCTATCTACTTCGCGTGCCACTGCGTCATGAATAATATACCGTACTTCGATCCCCTTGTATTGGCTGCGTAGCCAAGTGTCGATCCAAAAACTTTCTACCCGCACTATTTCTTTTTGCTCGTCTCCCATCGATCCGGAGACATCCATCATGTAAATTACCACCGCATTTGATTGGGGCACGTTTTCGATTTTCCAGGAGCGGTAACGCTTGTCTTCTCGGCAGGGGACAATAACTGGGCGTTCAGGATTATAGCTACCACTGGCAATTTGGCGCTTGAGAGCTTGTTTGAAAGTTCTTCGAAAATGACGTAGTGACTCTGGACCAGTAGTATTAATTCCTGTGTATTTCACTCGCGGAGTAAATATGCGCTCGTGTCCCTTTGGCTGAATGCGGGGCAGAGCCAGCTCTTCGCCCAGTAAACTAGCCAATTCATCCAAATGGACGTCTACTTCTAATGAATGATTTCCTTCTTCTTCTCCCGCTTGACCGGGGCTAGGCTGCACGTTTCCTGGAGCCAATACCGAGCCAGCGTCGCCTTCTCCTTGTCCTACTCCTCCTTGTCGCTTGTGCCCAAATTGGAAATGAGGAATATCAATGGTGGGCATAGGAATAGAAATAATATCTTTTCCTTTTTTGCCGATCATCTCTCCCTTCTGCAAATATTTACGCAAATTAGATTTAATTCGGCCGCGCACTATCTGCTTAAAGCGATTGTGATCTTGCTTGATCTTCAGCGACATCCGTCCTCTCGTTTCCAATGTCCCTGGTATTTTTCCAGGTTTGGCGGCAGTCGGCAAATTGCCTCTTTGCTGGCTGCCACTCAACCAAAACCCCGATTATTCTTTGGCATCTCCACGAGCAAAAATGCTTGCTACAAAGTTAAGCACGTCGGTGGAGCATATTTCACAATAGCCATAATTTTTAATCATTCGATCTTTGACTACATCGATTTTTTCTTGAGTTTCTTTATCGACCACTGAGCTCACTAAATTCTTAAGCTTGATGGAATCTTTTTGATCCTCAAAAAGCTTTAGCTCCAAGGCTTTATGCAAACGTTCATTGGTGCGATAATTAAAGGTTTTTCCCTCAACAGCCAATGCGCCAATGTAATTCATGATTTCTCTGCGAAAATCATCTTTTCGCGTGTCTGGAATATCAATCTTTTCTTCTATTGCACGCATAAGCCTTTCGTCGGGCTCTTCGTATTGGCCGGTATATTTATTGCGCACCTTTTCTTTTTGGGTATAGGCTTTGATGTTGTCAATGTAGTTTCCACACAGTTTGCTAATGGCGTCTTCATCGGCGCTTATGGCGCGCTGTACCTCGTTTTTTACGGTGTCTTCGTATTCTGACTTAACTACGGTGAGCAGTTCTCGATAATGCTTGCGCTGGTCCTCACTGGAAATAAGCGAATGTGTTTTTAAACCAGCGTCTAATTCGTTGAGGACCATAAATGGATTCATACATCCTTCGCCCTTATCAGATACTAAGGCGTTAGATATTTTGTCTTGAACGTATCGAGGACTTATTCCTTCCATTCCTTCTCGTAGGGCTTCTTTGCGAAGTTCTTTGATATTGTCCTCGGTAAAGTTAGGAAGGGTTTTACCGTTGTACAATTTGAGCTTCTGCAATAACGTCAGATTATGTTTTTTAGGCTCCTCTAATCGAGTTAGCACTGCCCACATTGCCGACATTTCCAATGTATGGGGGGCAATATGCTTACCCCTAATTCGGCGAGAATTGAAATCTTTTTCGTAGATTTTTACCTCTTCCGATAATTTGGTGATGTAAGGAATATCTATTTTTACAGTGCGATCGCGCAGTGCTTCCATAAACTCATTGTTTTGCAGTTTTTTATATTCGGGTTCATTAGTGTGCCCCAGAATTACTTCATCAATGTCAGTCTGGGGAAACTTTTTGGGTTTGATTTTGTGTTCTTGCGTAGCACCTAAAAGATCATATAGGAAGGCAACATCAAGTTTTAAAATTTCCACAAATTCGATTATGCCCCTATTGGAAATATTGAATTCGCCATCAAAATTGAAGGCGCGAGGATCGGAGTCCGAGCCATATTCGGCAATTTTGCGGTAATTGATATCACCAGTTAGCTCAGTCGAGTCTTGGTTCTTTTCATCTTTGGGTTGAAAAGTTCCAATGCCTACCCGGTCTTTTTCAGAAAGAATGAGCCGTCGTACTCGAATATGGTCCATTACTGCGGCAAAGTCTCCTTTGAGCTCGGCCATTTTTTCGCGATACAAAAAGCGACACGCCGGGCATAATTCTCCCCCTAAAGGGATCTCGAAACCGGAAGATGACCCGCCCATTAACTCGTGAATGACTTTTTCTCGCCATTCGACGGGAATTAAATGCAAAGGATCCTCATGCATGGGACAGCTCATTAATTCAGTTTCTACTTGGCCATCTTTATTTTTTTTGGGCATAATCCAGGAAAAGGTGTAAAGCGCACCTTCTGGTGTTTTGGAGTACTCTTCTAATCCCTTTTTCAATAATCGAGCGATAGTCGATTTGGAGGACCCTACCGGACCATGCAAAAGCAGCACTCGGCGTTCGGTTCCGTATCTTTGTGCCGCACTCTTGAATACATTTACCAGCTTCATCAAGGGCACGTCTAATCCAAAAATGGCATCTTTACCCCCAAATTTTTCGTCGTGGAAAAAGTGGTAGAGCAGCAGCCTTTTCTTGTTGTCGATGTACTCGGTTTTTCCGTGAGACAGAATCATGTCATATATGCGTTGAAAGGCAGTTCGAGTGACTTTGGGATTCTCTTTGACGATTCTCAAATAGTCGTCAAAACTGCCTTCCCAATTCTGTTCTTGATACAGCGACAAATCTTGCATTGAAGCGATTCGAGCGACGATCGAGTTTTCCCGCGTATGGCGCATCCTAAAACCCCCAGTGGTTCTATTAAGTATAGGAGGGTGTTCCGACGAAGAGCAACTTTGCCATCAAAAAAACCTTGTAGGTACTAAGGGCTACCTTGCCTGGACTAGAGTAATGTTGGAAGGCAGACAACTTAGTCGGCAGGTCTGTACAGATTCATGCGCCAAACAGGTTCATTGCTCAGTAAGTAGCGTCTTTCGCGGGTGGTAGGAACATCATTGTCAGGATAAAAGTCGGCGAAATCAGTGGAGCAAGAGTTATGAAAGCCTGCCTGAGAGAGAATGCGCAGCATGTCATGGGCTCGTTCCTCCACATCGGTTCGGATGTGCAAGAAGCCCCCTGGTGCGAGCAGATTCAGCAAGGTTTTGGAGAAATCTATATCTATCACTCGACGTTTGAAATGGCGTCGCTTCCACCAAGGATCGGGAAAATATAGGTGTACGCGTTGTAGACTGCCGGGAGAAAAAAGCTTGGGAATGGCTTGCTTGGCATCCGCCTGATATACGCGAACATTTCTTAAGCCTAGCTTGCTTACTTGTTGGTAAGTCATTTCGGCATATGTGCGGCGGTGTTCCAAAGCAACCAAGCGCCGGTGGGGATGCTTAGCGCCGTAATTAGCCGCGAAATCACCTTTTCCAGAGCCGATTTCTACTTCTAGAGGACCAGATGACTCAAAGAGGTTATTCCAGTGGGAGGCCGGGAGAGGTTCTAACGAATCGGTATCGAGAAAAAGAGGCGAGCGTGGCATAAGCACAAAGAAGTTTTAGGTCACAAGAAAGTTTGCTTGCTTGGTCTATAGCCCGAATGTCCAAAATAAACTAGTAGTCAATTTTCTGATTTGACTGCTGTACGGTTCACGTTTACCTTCCTTAGCATTATGGAGGTTATTCAGGGATGGGAAAATGCGCAGAGGCGCTTTCCTGGCTGCGCAGTAGCGGTAGGTAATTTTGATGGTGTGCATGTTGGGCACCAGGCGTTGTTGCGCAAGGCAATCAGTTATGCTCGAAAAAAAGGCAGCGTATCAGTAGCCGCTACTTTTGAACCTCATCCTGAGCGGGTTCTATTTCCTCAGCATGTTTTGCGAATTCTTACTCCTCTCGGTAGAAAGCTAGAGCTGTTTGCTGCTCTGGGGATAGATTATGCGGTGGTACAGCCCTTCGATCTTCAATATGCCGATATAGAGCAGGGAACCTTTGTTAGTCGCGATCTTTTTGGTGCGCTTAGCCCTTCGCAAGTGATTGTTGGTTCCAATTTTTTTTATGGAAAAGGGCGACAAGGAACCACCCGCACTCTGAGCAATGCAGGTTATGCCCGAGGAGTGGGAATTGAAGTGCTCTCTCCCGTTGTCTCTGCCCAAGGAACGGTTATTTCTTCGACGGAAATTCGTAGCTTAATTGCCCGGGGCCAGGTCGAGCAAGCGGCAAAGTTTTTGGGCCGACCTTTTTCGATCGGCGGGCTGGTTGTACCAGGAAAACAAATCGGTCGTACTATTGGCTTCCCCACTGCAAACCTGGGAAAGCTGGATGATTGGCTAGCCTACCCATTGGAAGGGGTGTATTTGATTCGTGGTTTTACCAAAAAAGGATGGTGGAACGGCGTGGGCAATATAGGGCGCAAGCCAACAGTGGGGGGCCATCAGGTAGTAATAGAGGCACACTTATTTGATTTTGAAGGAGACCTGTATGGCTCTCGTTTGGAGCTAGAGTTTTTGCGCAGGCTTCGTGCAGAGAAGAAATTCAGCTCTTTAGAAGAGCTAAGAAGGGCCATTGCCTTCGATTGTTCGCAAGCTCGAGAAGTGCAGAACAGCGTTTCGCCGCCAAATTATCTGTCGCCCTTTAGTGCAAAAATCTAACCTTTTTCAATATCGTATGACGATTGAAAATCACCGTCTTTCCGAGCGTAATGCCGCAGGCATGAAGCCGACGAAGCCCTTGGCCTCAACAAGCTCGGCATGAATGGGCTTTCTGCGGTTATTAGTTATCAAGAAAGAAGGGTGCCGAATAGGGCAGGTGTTTTAACAAGAGCGCCGGACGCCGACCTGTTGTCCGAGCAAAAAGAAGAAAAGACGTCCGGGCCCAAAGTAAAAAAAGAAGCGCGACGTCCACCGAAGTGGTGGGGGGGGGACCAGCTTCTCAGGTACGTCACGCTTCGTTATGATTCTATAGCAAGGTGCGTGCCTGCTTGCTGGTTAATGGTAATCTATGGAAATTACTACATTTGTGAATTGCGCCATTGGCAAGTTGGCTGGTCGCTTTTCGCTTCTGCATTGCAGAAACGAAAAAGTGTTTCATTTTTGTAGTTTTTGTCGGGACGTGGAGCAGGTTAGGCTCGTTTGGGGTATATCTCCAATGGATGAATTTCCGGAGTTTGCGCGGAAGGCGGAGTATCCTCGCAGTCTTCGTCGGCATACGCTAGGTAATTGCCCTGGGGAGTTTCCAAATAGATTCTATTGTTGCGGTCGGTGTTCACGTAATGATACTGCAAGGGAACTTTGCCATGCCCCTTGGGAACATCTAGCACGTAGTCGGGAACCGCATATCCGGGAATGGTTCCTCTTAATTCTCTAAGTAGTCTAATTCCCTGGCGGACGCCAACCCGGAAGTGAGAAAGCCCCTGGGCGCGATCAAGATGGTGTAAATAGTACGGTTTTATGCGGGCTTCAATTAGTTTCCAGCCTAGTTCTCTTAAGGTTTCTGGATTATTGTTGACTCCTTTCAAAAGCACACTTTGATTGATCACCGGGATTCCCCGGTTGATTAGTCGTTCGAGATGGATTCGTGCAGTTTCGGTGACTTCGCGCGGATGATTGAAATGAGTTACCACCCAAAGAGGTACGAATTGTTTTAATACTTTGGCCAGTCTTTGGGTAATTCGAAAAGGATTAAAAACAGGCATACGAGTATGTATGCGCAACACTCTAATATGGGAAATATGGCGAAGCTTGGAAAGAATGGATTCCAGACGCCGGTCAGAGAGCATCAAAGGATCTCCACCCGTCAGAATAACTTCACGTATTTTCTGATGATGCTTAATGTATTCAAAAGCGGTAGCAAGCTGTTTTTCCGAGGGTGTATGTTCTGCTTTGCCTACTAATCGTCTACGAAAGCAGTATCGGCAATAGGAGCCACACATAAAGGTTGGATAGAGAAGTACGCGGTCAGGGTAGCGATGAGTAAGCGCGTCAACGGGTTGGTTGCAAAGTTCCTGATTGCTGTCTCCGATGGGATCGCTCAACTCGCTGGGAAGAATTATAGTTTCTCTTCCATTAGGAATAATCATTTTGCGTATTGGACAATTGGGGTCTTTGCGATCAAGTAAGTCGAGATAGTAAGGAGTAATTTTGAATCGAAATTTCTTACAAGCTTTGACAATACTGTCCCAATCCTTGGGTGGAAATTCAAGAAATTGGGTCAGTTGTTCTAGGCTTTGGATGGAATTTCGATCTTGCTGAATCCATTCATAAGGTTTTGTTCGGTATGTCAAATTGATCCCAAAAACAATTACAAAGCACGGCTCCAGACATTGATATCTTCAATGCTGTCGCCTATGCGGCACGACTGCTTCATTCGACCTCGAAATAAAAATCCCAGTCGCTTGAATCCAATGTTCACTCCAGCCTGACATGCTCTGGCAAGTGTAAACACTGTCGGATAGTTCATGGCTCGCAAGTCATCCATCAGGTCCGCTAGAATAGCTTGCATATAACCATGGCCTCGGTAAGAGGGGTGGGTTGCACAATCGGTTAGCTCGGCAGTTTGCGCACCACGTACCAGGTCGGCACTAGCGCAGGCGACTACTTGGCTGTTTTTGCGCACTACTCTGAAGGGAATGCCGTCTTCAATTTGGGTGGCAATATATTCCGGAACGCCGCTGGGAGTCGGGTAGAAAGTGAAGGTTCTATTGATAAGAGCAGCAATGGAGGCAGCGTCTTGCACTGTTGCGCGCTCGGTTGCAACCGGTGCACGTTTGGATGATACAGGTTCGGTTTTTGCGGAAACTAGGTCGTCGACTTTGGTAACTTCCGCGGGAGTTGCCGACCCAGCCCGATGAGGATCAATTGCTTTTCCCATTACTGCGCAATGACTTTGACCATTATAGAACCCGGGAATGGTGGCCTCATGAATTAACCCAGCAGACTCGCAACCGGCGCGTAGGCGGGCATCGGCAAGTAAGACAACTCTTCCCCGTCCTTCCTGTTTTGCAGCAGAAATCAAAGCGTTTGCTAGAGCCTGACCATCTGGAGTAACTGGATGGTCATAGCGAATGCGGTCGGAGTAAAGGTCGTTGAAGGCCTCGATTTTGGTGCGATCGGGCAGTTCTATGGCAAGCATTTTTCCGCGGGGGCGTGGATTGTCTGGCGCCATTAGACAGCAAGCGGGGCTGTTCATTTGGCCTCCTCGACATTCATTCCTGCCCGGCGCAGAGTATTGTCAATAATGTTCTGTCTTTCGGTCGGTGACTGCCAAGCCATGCGAACCGCTGGTTCGACACTCCGCAAAGGATCGAAGTAATAGTATGCGCGGTTGGGGTCGACTACTGGGCTTCGATAAATGGCAATCCCCTTGTCTTCGTTGTATAGCTCGAAACTATGGAGATCACGCTTGCCTCCTCCTCCAGGAGCATCGCAAACAAAGGTGGGCGTCATAAATCCGGCAGTGGAGCCTCGCAGGTTCTTCTCTAATTCGACCGCGTCAGCCAGGCTAGTACGCAGACATTCGACTCCGGGTACCAGGTCATGGATGTAAACGTAATACGGCTGGACATTGATATAAGATAGTTTTTGTACCAAGGTGGTCATTGTCTCAATGTTGTCATTGACGCCAGCCAATAGCACGCTTTGGTTGCGTACGGTTATTGCCCGCTGGAATAGCGTGTCACAGGCTTGCTTCGTGACGTAGGTGATTTCCTCTGGATGATTGAAATGGGTGTGCACGCATACATGCACACCTTGGCGGCGTCCGCGTTCTGCAACCGAAGTGAGAGCGTCAAGCCAAGCTTCGTCGCCGGAAATTTTTTGGGGCACGACTGCTAGCGCCTTGGTAGCAAAACGAATACGTCGTACGTGGGGAATAGACAGCAGCTCTTCGCCAATTATTTTTAACTGATTGCCGGGCAACATACTTACGTCGCCACCACTAACCACCACGTCCTCGACCGTTGGAGTAAAGCGAATATATTCAAAAGCCTGCTGCAAACGCTCACGGTGGGGCTTAAAATTGATTTTTTCTACTCCTTCGGCGTCGGAACCGATCGAATACGACCGGGTGCAATAGCGGCAATATACCGGGCATACGTCCAATGACAGTAGTAGCACCTTGTCCGGATAACGATGAGTGAGTCCGGGAGCTTTGGAATCTTTTTGTTCCGCCAAGGCATCTAGAGTGCACATAGGATGGTCGGGTTCCCACTCGGAGCCGAGAGGTAAAAATTGGCGGCGGATAGGGTCGGTGTAGGGCGAACGCCAGTCGATGAGAGACAGTACGTAGGGGGTTAGTCTCATTACCATTGGTGCTCGGCGGTATCCATCGAGAAGGTCTTCAATGAAGCCATGGTCGACCTGGTCAGCTAAAAGATCTTGAATCTGTTCAGGATTCATCACGCTATTGCGCATTTGCCAACGAGGATTGTTAAAAACTGTACTCTCCAGATCCTGCCATGCCGGTATAGATGTCCACTGTGGCTCCTCGGAAATATTTCGATGTTTGAGGAGGTTCTCGGGGTTTTCGGGGTGATGAGTATGATTATTGCGGTGGCTATGGGCTGGACTGACCATGCTTGGTTCCTTATTTATGTTTAGTTTGAGTAGGAATAGATATCGATTTTGAACAAGACTTACAAGGCCAATATCATGAAAAATGAAATCCCTTGCATGCCGAGTTTTGCGATTTAAGTACTTTTCAACAATTATTTGCCGGAAAATAAGGGCAAAACTGGTGAAATGTAGATGTGAAATTTGAAAATTCTTCACTTGATTTAGCATGCCGATGGTAAGCAGAATTTGAAATGATTTAAAAATATTTCTTGGCTTCAAGCATGCGACCATTTGCTTGATAACAACGTGTCGATCGCTTGGATAATAAATCTACAAGCAATTTTTTTAAGGAAAGCCACTGTTTTTTTCAGCGTGTCACTTCGTTCTTGCCGAAATGAGGAATCCGTAGAACTATGCGTGTTCCTTGGCCATGCTGAGATTGTATGGTCACGGTTCCTCCTAAAGACTCAATCTTTTCTTTTGCTATGGACATTCCCATTCCTCTTCCGGAGAACTCGGTGACTCTCGTACAGGTGGATAAATGGGGAACAAAAACCAGCTCCAGAGCTTCGCTCTCCGAAAGATTGACCAATTGAGAATTGGAAAACGGAATGCAAGAGACTGCTGACTTGCGAAGCAAAAGGGTGTCTACGCCCTGCCCGTCGTCTTCCACTGCAATTTTTAGCATGCCTGCTTGATCGGACACATCAATACGGATCAATCCTCGGCGCGATTTACCGTGATGCTCGCGAACTTCCGGAGTTTCAATTCCATGGTCCACTGCGTTGCGCAGCAAATGGACCATAGAGTCATGGATCTCGGTCAAAAAGCGGCGATGAATATCAAACTCCCGTTGTTCGAATAATAAGCGGACTTCTTTGCCCTGTTGTTTAGCCATTTCGCGGATAGCGCGGGGAAAGGCAGCAAAAGCAACAGATAATGGAACAAACGGAGCGTTCGCCGCTTCTGAGGAAAGGTCTTCGAAACCAACTAGTTGAGGGAAATGAAGTGATGCAGCAGGTTTAGTGGTGGTTTGCTGGCCGATGTGAGGGATGGGCGTATGGAAAGTAATAGGCGGAAGATGATCTAGTTGACCGGTGCCAATGGCTTGGGCCAACACGGAGCAGAAGTTTTTGGAGACCTCTAAGGCGCAATTCTGCGGCAGAGGGTTTTCCAACAAGTAAGTAATCAGGTCTCCGGCGCGGAGCAGCAATTTAAGAGAGGTTTCGAAAGGCAAACTTCTGTCTTGGGCTGCTTTCAGCAAATTTTCGCAGGAGTGGGCGAGCTTGCCTACCGATACTTCGCCCAGCATGCGCGCTTCGCCTTTAATTGTGTGTAATTCTCTACCAACGTCGTCAAAAAAGGGCAGGGAAGGATTTTGTTCCCAATCTAGAAGAGCTTGCCCGATCTTCACTAGTCGATCGCGGGTCACTTCGCGGAACCTAGTCAACAAAAATGCCCGTGACGTCGCTGCATTCATACTGGCGAAACAAAATAGCACAAAATTGCTTGCCTGCTTGTCTCTCTGGAAAAAGTTTTTTGGGAAAGCTTCGCCTCAAAGAAATGAAAATTTTGGGCGGTGAGTTCTATCCCCAGATGGAACTTACTGGCAGAGAGAATTCGCTGCAAACCGGAAGGTGGACACTGATCTTGGCGATGGTCCTAATTGGCGCTGGCCTAATCTGCACCAATGCTCAAGCGGTGAAGGAAACTAGCAGATCGGCAGTGGCGGCTCCGGCTGCTCAAAAGCAGCCATACGCGCTCTATTTAGAAATCTTAGGAAAAGGAGGAGTTTGGGGAGTGGGAGGGGACCTGCAACTTGGTGAGCGCTGGGCGATAGGTACTACTGGTTCCTTTCAAAGTTGGGGTACGCAAACAGTGCTGTCTGTGAGTCCTTACGTGACCAGATACTTATTTCCCGAGAGACGGCATCGTCCTTTCTTTCAGGCTGGTCCTCAATGGGTTTACCTAAGTACCAGTTCCCTGGTGCCAGAATGGAAAGGCAGCCGGGCAAGTGGACTAGGGATCCAGCTTTCTGCTGGATATGAATATAGAAACATATTTCTTTTTCGGTTTTTCGCCATGGGCTCAATAGGAAGGCAAGGGGTCGCTCCGTGGATGGGATTCGATATAGGGCATGCGTTTTAACCAAATTCTTATTACGGTTAGCTTATTATTAGGAAGCTGTGCGCCATACATGGGGCCCGCCAAAGAATGGCAATCCGCGGAAACTGTCGATGGATGGATGCAATTAGAACAACAAAATGTTAACTCGCTGCAAATGCCAGGAAAAATACTGCGTTTGGTTACCTATAATGTTCATTACGGAGATAAAATCGATTCCATTGCTAATGATTTTATCAATAGTCCTCAATTAGTTAAGGCAGAAGTAATTTTATTGCAAGAAATTCGTAGTTTTCCACAAGAAGGACAGTCCCGAGCAGCCCGGCTGGCCAAAAAATTACGTATGAACTATGTATATGCGCCCTCCCGTCCAGAAATGAACGGCACCCATGGTTTGGCCATACTAAGTGTCTATGATTTAAAAAATGTGCAAGTGATGGAATTGCCTCGTGCTCAGTTGATTGCAGGGCAACGAAGAATTGCTCTAAAAGTAGATATCGCTACCAAGCAAGGATTAATTTCCATTGTCAATGTTCATCTTGACCCCTGTTTAAACATTTCGGAACGCATGTTTCAACTGCGACCGGCAGTAGTGAATTTGCCACCGCCAACGATTGTGGCCGGTGATTTCAACACCAATCCTTTTTTGTGGGTATTTGATGCAATTCCTGAGGTTCCAATTCAGGTTATAGGAGACACCGACCAAGGGCCGTTATTGGACGACTTTATGAGTAAACTGGGTTATACAAATGCTACTTCAGCATTGGGGGCGACTCTTAAGTTTTGGTTTATAAGCTCTCGTTTAGACGCGGTTTACCTTCAAAATATAAATGCAAAAGAGGGGAATGTAGAAAGAGAAATTAATTCATCCGACCACTGGCCTGTTTGGGTTGATATAGAACTTCCTTAACGCCGGAAGCGCTGTTTCAAAACATAATTAAATAGAATGCGTATTCAGAATCTCAAAAAAACGGGGATCTAAGCTGAAGAACGGATTTAATATTTCCGAAAGAAGTAACTAGTCATTATTGCACCGGTTTTGTGTGAATTGTCTGCTGACTCGGTCGGCGATGTCGCAGGTGAATTATGTGTGGCTTAAGCTTTGTTCATCAACGGCCAAGACGTAAGGAACACTAGTAAAAATGTCTCGAAGCCAAATTATTGGCGCGCCGTGGTAGGAGCTTGTCATAAACTTTTCGCCAGTAAAAATATTTATTAAATTAACATTATGAAAGTCATTAGGAACGATTATCATCGTGTCCCCCCAAGTCTTTGCTTCCACTAATGTTCCCATTCGGTCGAGCATAGTGGCTATTCTTCTTGGAGTTACCGCTAGTAAAATTTCGCACGAATTTTTGCGGATAAATGCAACTATATGGCGTTTTTGTTCGCCTTCCACTGTCAAACCAAAGTATTGACCGTCTCTAAAAAGGCGTGGAAACTGACGACGGAGGCGAAGCGCCTGACTGGTGAAAAAAAGTTTAATGCGTCCATCTTTGAAGTTTTCTAACCAGTTGCGGCAAAGAGACTTCCGTTCATTTTCTGGCATACTTATGGCGCTATCGATTTCTTGAAGAAGCTGATCTCTGTTAAGGAAATTGATTGGCCTTCGATTATCGGGGTCTACCAAAGAATCGTCCCACAATTCAGTGCCCTGGTATATATCGCAAATCCCCGGTGAGGCAGTTTTTAGTATTACCTGAGAAAGGGAATGAAGTGCTCCTACGTGGGCAATTCGACTGGCGAAATCAGTAAAATCTTTAATAAATCTTTCTGAATGCTTGTGATGCAAAATGTTGAATACAAAATGCGAAACTGCTTTTTCCCATAGTTCATTGGGGTTCACCCAGCTGGTATTAATTTTTGCCTCTTTGATGGCTTTTTGCATGTATGATATCATTCTTTCTCGATAGACAGCCCATTCATTCGTGTCGAATTCGGTCGGCCAGGTTCCTGCTAAAATTTGGTATAATAGATATTCTTCATTACGATCAGGAGCCCAGGCTTCACCAACTGCCGATCGAAATCTACGATTTAGGCGAGACCAAATAGCTAAGCGACGTTTCCATTCTCCAGGTATTTCTGATAATATATGAATTCTGGTACGCACATCTTCACTTCTTTTGGTATCATGGGTAGATGACGCAGAAAGGGAAGTAGACCACTTTTCGGCGCGTTCTTTATTGGCAGAGTGAAAAGTTTCTAGTGATGTTCCAATAACATCGGGTTGTCCGCCCACTTCATTTAGCGACACCAAGCGATTGTAAATATAAAATACGGTGTCTTCTACGGCTTTTGCCATGACTGGGGCCGTGAACTGCTGCAAGCGAAGAACGAATTGTCTACGCAGTTTTTGAGCTTCTTCAGATACTCGGTCATCAATGTGTCCTACTAGTATGTTTTTTAAAAAATAAAATATTGAGACATTCATCGCCCGATTTTTTTGTTTAGCTTTGCGCACCGCGGCTTCCCAGTAATGACGGTCATGCTCGTCAGGAAACCGGCTGCGTAATGTTATATAAGTTCTGTATACCGGGAAACAGGCAATTATTTCTACTAAGGCGCGTCGTAAACTATTTAAGGTGAAATCACGAGTTCTGCGATCGTATTCAGAAATTTGACTCAATTGTCTGGCTAAAACATTAACTTCGCTCGACATTGAGTCTTTCATAATTTCTAAACGTTTTTGATAAACTAGTTCGGCATAGTCTAGGTCTAATCCAGTGAATTTTGCATAAATTCCGTCTAAAACCTGCGCATTTCTTTCATCAATAAATAAACCATGAAGCAAGTTCATAAAATCATAGCCGGTAGTTCCATCTACTGGCCAATTTTCAGGCATTTTTTCATTCCTAGCCAGTATTTTTTCTACAATCACAGGAAAAGGACGAAAAAAAATTGAGTTCCTTCCTTCTGTCTCCTTTGCTTGTAGCTGACTACGAAGAATGGGTTCGATAACTTCCCATTCTCCTGCGCGACGCCAAGGTTGTTCTTGAAAAAAAATGCTTCTGCTCAAGGACACCATGAATTCTTCTTGCAAGCGAGCAAAGTATTGTACTGGTTCGTAAAGCCCATCAGGGTGATCTATGCGGAGGCCGGTGACTTTTCCCTGCTCAACGAGTTGAAAAACTAATGAGTGAGTGCGTTGGAGAACTCGGGGGTCTTCCATGCAGATAGCCGCTAGTTCATTAATATCAAAGAACCTGCGGTAATTAATTTCCTCAGCAGCTACGCGCCAATAAGCTAAACGGTAAGCCTGTCGTCTAAGTAAGTTATCGAGCAAATCAAAACTCTCGGGTTTTCCCGGGATGCCGTTCCATATGCGCACATTATTATTAATAAACTTATGAATAGCTGGGCACGAATCGCATAGCGCCGCAATTCGGCGCTTTATGGCTTCTTTTTCTCGGTTTCGTTCAGCAATTTTTTCTGTCGAAGTTTCGTGACGTGAAGGTAAATTTGACAGAGCAACTATTATGGAAAGTAAATCTTCAAAATGAACGTCTTCTTCAGGTAGAATTTTCCTTAATTCCTCAATTCGGTAATTTAGTATTAAAGCATATTGTCGGGGAGCGACCGGAAAACTAAAATCGAAATAATGAATCTGAAAACCACCTTGCTCAAAAGACAAACTAAGCTCGCCTCTTTCTAAAACAGCGCCATATTGGTCTCCTAAAACTGGAACCAGAACCTGATTCTTTAACTCTTCTTTGATAGGATTCCAATCAATATCAAAAAAATGTGCATATATTGAAGAAGGCCCATTTTCTAAGACATCCAACCAAAATGGATTATGGTGTCCAATTGCAACATGATTGGGTACAAAATCAAGTAAGAGCCCCATTCCTTTCTCTTTTAACTTGGCTGCTAGTTGGTCGAGCTCGGTTCTGGTGCCCAATTCTGGATTGAGTTCATTGGGGTCGGTGACATCGTAGCCATGGGTGCTTCCCGGTGAAGCTTTTAATATGGGGGAAGTGTATAAGTCGCTGACTCCCAATCTATGTAAGTAGTTAGCCAAATCTTTGGCTTGGCGGAATCCAAGCCCAGGACGCAATTGAACCCTATAGGTCGCGACAGGGCGGCGCATGAAGGGGGTGAGGCGAGACACCATTTTCTTGAGAAGATCATCTACGTTAGCGTAGAGGGTAGAGCTGGGTTGCGGGATTAGCGATTCCACCCTGGTAACTTGCGGTCTTACGGTATATTCGCGAAGCCTCTATTTGGGGTAGAATTGAGTGTATGTTAAACTGCCAGCATGTGCGACTGGTACATGATCGGCAAAATCAAATTGTGGCGCGATAAACCAGGAGCTTGCATGTCTAACCCCTCTTCTTTTAAAGCAGTGGCCACCGCGCTGGCTGGCAACGTGCTGATTTCTTTGTGCAAATTTGTGGCTTTTTTTGTGTCTGGTTCTGGCGCCATGCTTTCCGAGGCAGTGCATAGTTCTGCCGATTCCGGCAATCAATTGCTGCTATATTTAGGAATTCGTCGTTCCGGTCGGGAAAGCGATTCAGAACATCCTTACGGATACGGAGCCGAAAGATTTGTTTTTGGCATTCTATCAGCAGCAGGAATATTTTTTATTGGCTGCGGAGTTACTGTTTATCACGGCATTCATTCTTTATTGCATCCGAAAATGCCAGAGATTGGAATGATTACTTTCGTGGTATTAGGTCTTTCATTTTTTATTGAAGGTTATTCAATGTTAGTGGCGGTGCGTTCCGTTTATGCTTCCAAGGGAAACGCCGGCTTTTTCAAATACCTATTTGACGGAGCAGATCCCGCTAGTGTGGCCATTATTTTCGAGGATGCTGCGGCGATAGTGGGCTTGTTATTGGCGGCAATAGGAATTCTTTTGGCGCACTGGACTGGAAACCCTTTTTGGGATGCGATGGGATCCACCTCGGTGGGATTATTGCTTGGAGTGGTAGCTTTTTGGATTGCCAAAGAAAACCGCGAATTGCTTTTGGGAAAGTCAGTTCCCCCCGAGATTGCCCTAAAATTTCGGTCAATTGTGGAAAATACCCCCGGGGTGCGCTGCGTTCACGACCTTAAAAGCCGGCAGCTTACGCCCGAGGTTTATAAGCTAAAGGCAGAATTTATGGTTGATTATAAATATATGGCTCAAAAGCTTGCCGAGACTACGCTAACCGTGAGTTGGAGATCGCCAGAAGACCAATCTGCTGACCTTGAATGTCTTGCTAGAAAGTCAATTATGGCTATTAGTAATCTTATTGATCATATGGAAAAGCAAGTAGTAGCATCTATTCCTCAGGCTAAACACATTGATCTGGAAGTAGATCACACTGATGAGAAACCAAACCTTTCTAATCCACAAAAGGTGGAGCAGAATAATCAACCCATATCTAAGGGGGCATAATCTGACTGGTTATTTTGAATCATGCCGGCAAAATTCGAATAGAGCGAAGGCGTTCTTTGATAGCCCGAGGAAAATTGGTTTGCGATTGTATCTATTAAGCATTGCATTTGGTTTTATACCAAGTTTGTTTTCAGTATATGCTTGGGCAGGAGAGACATTGGTTCCAGAAATTCAGATTTTTCCATCAATCGGAAATTCTCGGCATCTGGTAATACGTGGTCGAGTTTTCGCAGATGTATCCCAGCAGGATCGCCGGCAATCCCCCTTGTTTCAAAATATTGGTTGGCTCTTTAGTAATCGGGAGTGGAAAAATGCTCCTTTGCTAGTGACCATTGGAGGAATTACCCGCCAAGCCAAAGCTGATGAAGAAGGTTTTTTCGCGATAGAATGGAAAGTCAAGAAGCCGCTTCGTCCTCAATATCATTCAGTAGTAGTGGAAGTTCCCGGGAAAGTTAGCGCGGAGGGCTCGGTATTAGTGGTTGCTGGGAACCAAACTATTTTGGTTAGCGACTTTGATGACACCGTGGCCGTTACTCATGTAACCAGCCTGCGAAAGATGCTGAGCACCGCCTTTTTTTCCACTGAGAAAACTCATCAAGCAGTACCAGGAATGGCGCAATTACTGCGTTGCTTTCAGAGGGGAAGTGGGAAGAGAGCAGTAATATTTTATTTGTCAGGATCGCCTCGGCAATTTTTTGGGCGAATTCACCGTTTTTTTCGATACAATGAATTTCCAGTCGATGGAATAATGCTGCGCCCAATTGAATCAATGGTGCATAATACCGGACGATTTAAGAAAAAGCAGCTTTCCGCATTACTTAAAGACTTTCCTCATAATAGATTTGTTTTTATTGGCGACAGTGGCGAACAAGACCCGGAAATATATGCCCAAGCTTCGTCTATGGCTCCGGGCAGAGTTATTCGAACCTATATTCGCCTAGTAACTCCTGAACCAAAAGATTCTGTCCGATGGGATAGTCAATTAGTGTTCCAGTCTGTTGCGGAAGTGGCCAACGATGCGGTTGCGCAAGGGTTGATTTCCCAGCAATGCTGGGAGGAATTATCGCTCTCACATAAATAATTGGGCCTGGAGAGCCGATTTTCTTGGCTCTTAACCTTGCTGAGAGGACCTGAATAGCTCTGTTCTATCAGACTCTACTTGTATTTACGTACCTTCTGCTTTCATTAGCCCACCTATTAACATGATAGGTTCTTTCCATTGCCGTTCCATGTTGTTTTAGCCACTCGCATAAATGTCGGGCATTTAATTATGATTAGGTCATGAAGCGGCTATCCCTCGCTGATCTACGGCTCGGCTTGAAAGAACTTCTGGAAAATCGCCATGACAGAGTGTTTTCCTGCCTGTCTGGAAGGCTGTATGGGCCTTTGTTGAGCAATCAGTGCTTGGCAATTGATTCCTTGCCTCCTAAGCTTGCCTGTGAGCGTGAGTCGCGGACTAACCTTGATTTAGATAGTGACGAAACGGCGGCGTTCTTTTTGCAGTGCGAAACGTACGATACGCAGCCAGGGATCGATCCAGTGGTCTTCTCGGCAGTGCGGCGGGTGCGCAACTCATTGTTACCTGATTTGCCGGCAATATACGCACAATCTGCATCGCAGGTCTATTTGGTGGGTAAATGGCAGAAAGCTGAAGAATGGGCGGCTTGTTGGAAATCGCCTTTTAATCAGGAAGGCTCTTCCATGCCAACGGCTGATGCGTTGGGAAGTAATTTTTGGAAACAGGGATTAGATTCTTTTGATTTGATGAGCGAAAATAAGGACTTTTCGCTTTTTGAAAACGAACGTGAACTAGCGATTGATATACGGAATGCAACCATTGGTTTGCTTCAGGCGTTTCGTAAAAGCTTGGTTAAAGAAATTGATGCCGATCTTAATCTGCCCCGTGATCTTGATTTTCTAATTTTTGGCTACTTTGACCAGTTAGTCCGTCATCGCGAGATTTCGGGATAAAGCAAATTCTTAATTATTGTAATAATTTGCCTAGCTGAACAGTGGTTTTACGTCCGTCATATATCCTAATGGTTGTTTTTTTTCTTTCTCCAGTGCTTGTTTGGTAATGTATAACATGTTTTCCTGTGGTTAGCTTTTTTTCCCAGTAAGGTATTTCTACTTGTCGAAATGGTTCTCGATCAATGGAAATGATTCCCCAACCGCGCGGACGAAGATCGATTTTGAGAATTCCGGTCTTTAATTTCGTTCTAATCTTATTGGTTGGTTGACTAACATGATTAGTGCTAATTTTATTGTTATCGGTAGAAGCTGTTTCGGTGGTTGTATTATTAATGTGGGAATTTTTGTTAACTATGGCGGAAGGTTGCTGCTCAGAGGGAGATGGATTGGAAGGTAGGGTGGTACTAGTAGCGCTAATTGATGAAGGCGGTATTGATGGTGATATTACCGGCTGTACCGATGGTGATGGCTTCTGAGAAGGTGTAGAAATAGTTGGCTTGGGTAGGTCAAAACCAGCATCGGCGGTTTTGGTTTTCCAATTAATAACTAAAATAGCTATTAGCGTTCCTGACAAAATCGTTAAGGTGATTACCAAAATAATGGTCAAAAGTTTTCTTTTTAAAAATGGAGAAGCATGCTGGTGGTTGATTGATTCCAACGGCAAAGTATTGGTAATATTAGAACCATTGCCTGCATTGCTTTTGTTTAAAATTGCATTTTCTTTGCAAGGTAGCGCTTCTGTAGCCGGTAAAGCAGGCAAAGACTGAAAAGAAGAGCGAGAGCCCAAGGAGGCAATTAGTTCTCCGATAGAAGGGATATCTCCATACAAACGACGCATAAATGCGGGCAAATCATAATCTTCAGGGCCAGTAGCTTCTCGATGAATGCATTTTCCTAGAGCGTCTGCAAATTCTGCGGCCGAAGCGAATCGTTTTTTGGGATCGCGCTCTAGCGATTGCATAATTACTGCAGAAAGTTGCTGCGGAAAACCTGGTTGCACTCTAACTGGAGGTGCTACTTTTCGAGACTGAATCGCATAGAGCACTGATTCCTGGCTTCCCCCGTCGAAAAGTGGGTTCTGTAAATTCAAGGCGGTTTCATAAAGAACGATTCCAAGCGAATAAACATCAGTGCGCGCATCCAGTGGATCGCCCATCATCTGCTCAGGAGACATATAACGCAGCTTGCCTTTGACAGTACCTACGCTGGTATTCTCGTGTGCAGGTTTGGCAATACCAAAATCGGCCAGCTTTGCACCTCCCTGATAAGAAAGCAAGATATTGTGAGGGCTTACATCGCGGTGAATCAAGTGGAGGGCGTTTCCTTGTTCATCAGTTGCTGTCCAAGCGTGGTCCAGGGCTTGCGCAATACAACGGCAAATGTGAGCGGCAAGCAATGGATGAATAAGCAGGGCAGGATTTCGTTCTGCCGAATGCTTTTCCAGAGAGTAGGAATGCAAGCATTTCAGGCTCACTCCGTGTACGAACTCCATTGCTAAATAGAGCTCACCTGCTTCTTCGGCAAAATCAAGAACCTGCACAACGTGAGGATGGTTCAAGCGCGCAGCAATAGCTGCTTCCTGCAAAAACATCTCGCGAAAACCAGGCTCGTCCATGAGATGAGGCAGTATTCGTTTGATAGCGATCGGTCTAGAAAATCCTGCTAAGCCAATAACTTTCGCGAGGTAGACTTCTGCCATTCCGCCAGCGGCAAGCCGTTCCACAATTTCATATTTACCAAGTCTATTGCCAGACGACCAAGCCAATATCTTCCTTTTGGTGGTTCTTCCAGAAGTATAAAGAACGCGTAGTAAACCACCTAGTAAAGATTCGAACAAAACCTTGTAAGATGCAAGAGAAGACTTGCTGGTGTTTGTGCAGAATCGTCCCCATGCTGGCCTAATTTTGCACGGCTAGTAAATTGGCGCTTGATGTTCGCTAAGTCTTCGTCCTAGTCTCTTACTATCTATGCGCGCCACCCCCAAAGTCTCCACTAGTCGCCGAAAGACGGCATCCAAGATGCTGTGTATACTTTCACGAAGGAAATCATTATACTCTACCCGCCGCTTACTGGAAGCCGCCAAAAAACTAGGCCATCGGCCATTTGTCCTCGATACCCTAAAATGCCATTTGGTAGTAGAGAAAGGACAACCTCAAGTTTGGTTTGGCGGCGAACTGGTTCCTGTTCCCCATGTTCTTTTGCCTAGAATTGGTGCATCGATAACTGCCTTTGGATTGGCAGTAGTAACTCAATTCGAATGGATGCAGGTGCCAGTAGTAAATAGCGCTGCGTCTATTGCCAGAAGCCGCGACAAATTACGTTGTCTTCAGCTTTTAGCCCAGGCAGGAATTGCTGTACCCAAAACGCTTCTTGCGCATCACCGAGCCAGCGTTCCTATGCTTATTGAACAGGTAGGAGGGCTGCCGGCTATTGTTAAATTTGTTCAAGGAACTCAGGGAGTAGGGGTAATGATTGCCACTACCTTGAAAGAAGTAGAGGCTCTTCTTAATACTTTCTGGGATTTAGGTCACGACATTTTGCTTCAGCAGTTTATCCAAGAATCGCGAGGCAGAGACATTCGCGCTTTGGTAGTGGGCGAGCGAGTAGCCGCTGCTATGGTACGACAAGCAAAAGAGGGCGAATTCCGCTCCAATATTCATCGGGGTGCCCAAGGGAGCCCTATTGTCCTTTCTGACGCCCAAGAAAAGGCCGCCATTCAGGCCAGTCGCACTTTAGGTCTAGAAATTGCCGGAGTGGATCTTTTTGATGCGAACGGTGGCCCTATGGTAGTAGAAGTCAATTCCAGCCCAGGATTTGAAGGATTAGAAAGCGTTACCCAAACTGATATCGCCATGCAAATAGTAAGGCACGGTATGTCTCTATCGGTATAAGCATTTGTGGCGTTTTCTAGCTTAATTTGGAATTTCTGAACGAAAATCGTAGGCTGTAGAAAACCCTATTTACGTCCGAGGCAAGTAATGAATAAGCGGGTAGTAACTATCTCTTTATGGACAATATTGGGAACAGCACTTGGTTGCGGTGGTGATATTGATACCGGTGGTCCCGGAGATGGAGATAGGATAGTTTTTTCGTCAGGATATGTTTTTGTGCGTGATCAAGACATATTTGTAGCCGACCAATCGAATTATGAGATAGCCAAGCAGTTAACCTTTAGTGGGTCTAATCGGGAACCTGCCCTGTCGGCAGATGGTAGTACCATTGTTTACGTGCATGAAGACCGGGGATTGACCAGCTTGCGTAAAATAAGCTCCGGTGGAGGTGGTGATAGCGAGCTAGTGGCGGCTTCTTCCGAGCGACAAGTAATGCAACCTGCGTTAAATGGAAATGGCTCCCAGGTTGTTTTTGTTTCCAAATATTCATCTAATGCAGTGCTTATGGTGATTAATTCCGATGGCAGCGGTGAAAAGCAGGTTCAAAATTCGGAATACGATAATTGGCCAACTTTTTATTCTGGTGGTCAATACTTAATGGCAATTACTGGATCTAGTTGGGATTTTATTGATTTGGTGAAGGTGACGCTGAATTCAGGAGTGCGTGATACCTTGTCAGTAAAGATCTCGGGCCAGCTTTCTGGAAGAGCAGTGGTTTCTCCTGACGGAAAAAAAATAGCTTTTGAAGCCAAGGAAGACGGAGAAAGACCGCGGATTTATGTGGTATCGGCGGGGGGCGGTATGCCTGAGGCCATTGCTTCATTAGCCAACGAAGAACGCTTTCCTACTTGGGTTACCAATAATCGTTTGGGATTTGTTTCCAGTGACGGAGGAATTTTTAATGTATACGAAAAAGAATTGGGGTCGGATGCTATACTTGTAGTTCCCGGAGCAGATCAGGCAAGTTACGGTGGCTTACAATGATACCGAGTAATAGGCGGTATTGGGCTTGGTTGCTTGTAGCGACCATGCTTTGCATATCAGGTGCTTCTTCCTGGGCAGCTACCGAGGTTGTTTCTTTCCTAGAAGAACTACCCAACCGTGATTCTGATTTATTAGAAATAGACGCCGAGAAAGCGGAAAAAGATCGATACACTCTACAAATTGAAGAAATTCAAAAGCAGGCCAAAAAAATCAAAAATTCGCATCGCGTAGCGTTATGGTTGCTTCGAGCTTTTGAAATGCGAGAGCATTTGTCTAGTCTTGTACCTTTGGTTAGATTTTACAATTTTTTTGCTACCAATAAGTCAACACCAGCAGAAATTCGTTCACTTTCTCGATATCTTTTGGCCAAAATTGAAAGGAGTCGAGGTCGCATACCCGAGATGAGCGAACAAATGCAGCATTTAGGATTTGTTCAACAGTTTTGGATTGCCGGGCCGTTTGATAACGAAAACAAAGGGGGGTGCAATGTAGCATATACTCCAGAAAATGAAATCGATTTCTCAGCTCGGTTTATGGGAAAAGCTCGCGAAATAGGTTGGCGTCGATTACCTGCTTTGAATCATTTTCAATTGGGGTATGTTGATTTAGGAAGAATTCTTGATCCTAGCGAAGAAACCGTAGCCTACGCTCTGGCCACCGTAGATTCTGACTCGTTTAAGAGAGCTATTTTTCACCTGGGGGCATCCGGAGCAACTCGACTGTGGGTAAATGGAGAGCAAGTATTATACGATGACAAATACCATGCACCGTGGATAGATCAGATGCAGGCAGAGGTTACTTTGCGCCCAGGAAGCAATCAGGTGCTTCTCAAGCTTTGCCAAAACCGGGGAAAACATGGCTTTTATTTGCGCGTTTCCAATAAAAGAGGCGACGCTCTTTCCGGAGTTCGCTATTCGGCTCCTGATAGCTTAAGCGGCTATCCTAAAGGCTTGGTAAAGGCCAAACCAGTTCCTTCTTTAACCGATTATTTCGAAAGAAGGGCAGCAGCTCTACCTCATAATGCTAAAGCACAAGCAGAATATGCAAAAATTCTTTCTTATTACCGGACATTTGATGAACAAGAAAGACTACATTTATTGCAGGCGACAAAGGCTTTGCAACTTTCTCCCAAAGATGCAGAATTGCAAAATATGGTGGCAGAAATGTCATTGCCATTTGATTTTAATGAAAGTCGCCGCTACTGGGAAGCCATACTTGAATCTGATTCCGGCCGATTGGAAGCCTCATATGCGCTGGCAAAAATGTATATGAAAGAGTTCAATTTTTTTCGCGCTTTAGCTGTTTTAAGTCCTACATTGGAAAAATGGCCTAAAGATTGTAATCTAGCCTTATTAGAAATTGATTTGTTAAATGAAGTAGGTCTAAGTGCCAGTTCTCAGAAAAAACTTAAGGAATTAGCGCATTTTTGTAAACATCGCCCGCTGTTTATTCGCAAAATGGTTAGAGAGGCAAAAAGGCAGGGATTAAAAAAAACGGCAGTAGCTTATTTACGGGTTGCTATTGCTCTGCGTTACGATGATCTCGCTGCTCGTCGGTCTCTAGTGGAACTATTAGTTGATTTGGGGCAAATAAATACGGCGTTGCAAGAATTAGAAAACTTGCTTCGTATAGATCCCTGGAACGTCTGGGCTTGGGTACGTCAAGGTGAGTTGGCCTCTTCTAATGGTTTTTCAGAGAAAACAGACCAAGCCTGGGCCCAGGCAATAAAATTAGCGGTTGATCGGGCTCCGGTTTACCAGCAGCAAGCCAAAGCCCTAGCATGGGCAGGAAACAGTGAGGCAGCGATTGAATCATTAAATCATGCGTTATATTTGAAACCACAAGACTCTCAAGTCAAGCAGCTACGCAATGCGCTCAAAGCCGAAAAAGAAGGCTTTGGTGAGAAAATGGCTTTTGATGTAAAAAAGCTTATTCAAGAAAATTTGCCTAAAGAAAATGAAGATGCTGTTGTATTAGGTGATTTTACCGCAGTTCGGGTTTTTTCTAATGGGTTAGCTTCCCGATTCAAGCAAAAAGTTGTTCGAGTGCAAACATCTCGTGGGGTACAAAACGTACAAACTCAATGGATTAATTTTGCGCCGTCTCGACAAGATTTAAAAATAATTCGGGCTCAAATTATTAAACCAGATGGCTCGATAATAAAGACTAACTACCAGTCTCAGCGTTCGCTTTCCGACGAATCCGTAAAACTATATTACGACACACGAGCACAGCAGATTTTTTTTCCTGATATTGCTCCCGGAGATGTGTTAGAGTTGGCCTATCGTTTAGATGATATTGCCAATGACAATCTTCTTTCTGACTATTTTGGTGATTTGGAATCTATTCAAGGCGAAATGCCTAAGGCACACTTTGAATATGTCTTATCGGCGCCGAAAGGGCGAGAGATTTATTCCAATAAACCTAGTTTGGGAATGCAGAAAATCGAAGAGTTACTGGCAGATGGAACACGAATATACCGTTGGAAGGGAAACAATATTCCCAAATTGGTGGTAGAGCCGGGAATGCCTGCAAGATCAGAAGTATCGCCATTGTTACACGTTTCTACCTATAGCGATTGGGATTCGGTAGGCAAGTATTACTGGGGGTTGGTGCGAGAACAGCTCACCCCGACTTCGGAAATACGCCAAGCCTTACGCGATATAACCAAAAACATTTCTCCAAACGACAAGAAAGAAATTATTCGCGCAGTGTACGATTTTGTGGTGTCGAAAACTCGTTATGTAGGTTTGGAATTTGGTATTCATGGTTTTAAGCCGTACAAAGTAGACAAAATATTGGCGCGACAATTTGGAGATTGCAAAGACAAAGCATCTCTAATGTATTCTTTGTTGCAAGTGGCAGGAATTGAGTCGCGATTAGTATTATTGAGAATGCGTCGTTTGGGACACGTCGAGCCGCAACCAGCCTCTTTGGCAATTTTTGATCACGCTATTCTATATATTCCCGAATACGATTTATGGCTAGATGGAACTGCTCAGCGACATGGTTCGAGTGAGCTTCCCTACCAAGATCGTAATGCTTTGGTGTTGGTGATAGAACCCAATGGAAACAGTCGCCTGCGAAAAACGCCCGAGGGCCAGCCAGGCAGTAACCGTACTCGCTCGGAATACCAGATTGAGTTGCAAAGTAGTGGGGGAGCGCGAATTGAAGGGAGGACCAATGTCTCTGGTCTGGCAGCGCCTGAATATCGAAGAACATATGCGGTGGAATCCACCCGTAATAAACTTTTTGAGCAAGGATGGGCCAGAGTATTTCCTGGCATTGCTGTTAAAGAAGTAACAGTTAGTGATCTTACTCAAATCGAAAAAGATGTAGAATTAACGTATTTAATGGAAGTGCCGCAATATGCGGATATTAATGAAAAAAAAATCTCCTTTTTTCCTTTTGGACGTAAAAAAACTAGCTATGTGGAAACTTATGCGCCTCTTTCCAATCGAAAGCACGATTTAGTAATGCGCTATCCCTGGACGCAGCAGTTTCAGTATGTTTTTCAAGCGCCAAAATCGGGTTCTGAAAAATGGGTATTTCAAAAGCTTCCTGAAAATACAGAAGAAACAAATGTATTTGGTTCTTATAGAATTCAATACAAAATTGAAGAAGATAAGCTTAAAATAGAAGGTGAAGTGATTATTGCCAGATCTAGAATTCCTGTCGAAGATTATTCTGAATTTCGTAAATTTTTGGGTCGCATTGATCGGGCGTTGTGGAACCGGGTGGAAATAGATAGAGCTGGTGCAGTCAGGACAATCGAGTAAAACTCATTGACATCTCCAAGCGAGTATGCCTGCTCTGGTCATTTTTCTCTCTTACTTTTGCCTACTAGTCACACAACTTTTTTATCTCTTCTTCGATAAACAAACGGACCAGTTCGTCCAAAGTTATACCTCCTATTTCCCAGAATTCCGGTAAACCATGATCAAAATCAACCGAAACATTTCGCAAACCGACTTGCAGCAGCCAGACCACCATACTAAGGCATTAACCGTGGGCACGCGTGATGACAGTATGCTAGCCGCAAAGGCAGATAGCCTATATAGGAAACAGCTTTTTTGCGACGACTCCTTGATGGACACAAAAGATGGGGTGAATGAAGCCGCTGCCGTAAATGACTATAGCAGACTGCAATGCGGGAACTTGTCTGGCGCGAGTTGGGCGTCAGATGAGTTTCGGGTTGGTCTTGATCAATGCCTGGCGCGCCTTTGGATTCACGATCGTTCGGCGGCAGCAGACCAGCTTTCTACCTTAGGCAAGCAGTACACCATATCGTCACCAACGGTTCCTGATTATGCCGAGGCACGGCGACGGGAATTATCGGCAATTCCCGGCTCAGAACACTTAGCGAAGCAATATGGCCTGCAAGTTGCGCAGGATGGAATACCTCCCGTGTTGCGATCGGGGTTACGAGTTACCTGTGCGCTTAATTCAGGGTATCACCGACATGATCCGGGAACTCATTTTCATGAGCTTTGCTCAGGCATCTACCGCGGTCTTGGTCACGAGAGTTCTTCCAAGAAGATTTTATTCGCCAATTCAAGTACTAATGCTGCGAAAATTATTAAAGCTCTCAAGAAAAAACATCCTATTAATACCCGTCTTTTGCCAAAAGTACTTCCAGAGTCGAAGACAACTATCAAGCCGCTAACGCCTGGACTGGTTGCAATTGAACTAGGACAAAAGTCCCTTTCAGCAGATGCACAAGCACAGTTAATTTTGCATGGCGGGCGGCCATCCGCTTACCATGTTAATAAATTGTTTCATGCTTCTAATGCAGCCTCTGTTCGTAGGCTGGAAAGCAGCGACAATACCTCGGTTTTTCTAACGTTTTGTGAAGAGCTTAAAGAAACGATTGGCGCACTTAAAACTTTGCCTAACGGTCATGCGTTGCAAGCAATTGCCCGCGGCGCGTCAGCTCTGCTCAAGGGCTTGGAAACAACTTTATCTGCAAAGATAAACGCTCCAAACTTTAAGCATGATTCCCTAGTAGCTAATGCGATGAATGCCCTGACCAAGGTTAGTCGTGCTTTACCGGCTCTAACTGAGGATTCGACTCGTTTTTCTGCTGCCTATGCAGTGCTTCTCGAAGAGATGCACCTTTTACTGGCGGTCACTAAGCCCTATGAGGAAGCTGATTTTAAGCAAGCAGCCGCCAAAATGCTGAAAAAGCGGGCTCCTACTCTGGAGAAAAGAGCTATTAAGGTTTCGGAAACCTTTCTGTTTTCCAGTGGCATGGACGCCATTAGCGCTGGTATGGGCATTGTAAAAAAACTCACTGGTAAGAGAGCTGCGCCTATATCGAGCAGCGAACCATTTCACGAGTACTACGAAATTTTATCACTCGGTAAATGTAGCGGGCCCTCACGCGCTGTCTTCGTTGGCCTTAACTCTAGTCTGCCAACCAAAAAAAACCAAGGTGACGCCCGAAATGAATGGAACGCCGAAAGACTATTAGAGATGGCTCGGCAATGGCTCGACTACCTCCAACCGAGCAAAAAGCAACCCGCCGTGCTGTTGCTCGACATTACTATCGAAAAACAAACAGCAAACAAAGCATCTGATCTAAACGTCGTTTTGGAAAAACTAGCTCCTGACATAGAGGCAGGTAGGTTAAAGATTGTGCTGTGCAAGAGTTTTCAAAAATATATCTCCCTCGGCAGCGCCAAGATTATGGCTGGCGGAGTTACATATATTAGCAACCCAAAAGACGCTTCCGCGCACGCAGTTACCGCTAGCCTGAGAGAGGCAGAAAAGGATTTAGGCTGGATGGGAAATGACGAAAGCCAGTTACTCACGCACTTTATGGCGCATGCTCATCACAGCGAATTGGAGATGATTGGCCAGGCAGCGAAAAATGCAAGTTTCCTTCGAGATATTTGTCTGGCAGAAATGCTGCACTCTCAGACTGTAAACCTGTGTCATGAAGAGGGCTTACCATTTGTATACATAGAACCGGTAGCTACGCATAACTTTGAGGGCGCTGAGGACGAGAATGCCGCGCTTCAGCAGAACTTGTTAAGTTTTGCTACCAAAAAGCCAAATCGATGCCTACCGCATGATCCAATATTAAGGCAGGTGGCCATTCGCGACAGCTTCGCCTTTCTCTCTTGCTCTTTCTCCGCGATAGGCAACCGCTATGGAATGCGGCTCTCGGCAGGCTTGGAATCACGAGAAGAGTTGGTGGAGAAATTGTTCGCATATAGCTGGGTTAGGGGAACTAAATTGAATACCTTGACCCCCGCTGAGTTTTCGCAGCAGGCGCGACAAATTGCTGCGCAGGCTATGGAGTATGTTCTTGGCCATGGCGATGTAACCAAATGGGCGCCAGCAGCACTGCAGGTGTTACGGGAACGAGCAATCGACCAGGCTACTATTCGGGAATGCGAAGACTTGCTGAATGGTAAGGTGTCAAAAGCTGAGCTTCAGGAAAAAATAGAAACTGCGTTGATGACATCAGTCCCCGAGCCCAGCCGTCTTCTTTCTCAGCAACTACGCATCGTAGGTAGCGCATTTGCGCCGAGCCTCGATGAAACCGCTCTTCGCGACAGCAACGTCCACGCAATGCGCGCAGCACTTCACAGTCAAAGCAACGCTGCTGAAGTTACCTCCTCTGCGGAAATGCAGGCCCGTTTTGCTTGTAACGCGGTCGCATCGTTGTTGGAAATGGCGGGTCAGGGCTTTGGTCCCGAGCAGGTGACTGACCGATTTAGGCCGGAACTGGAATCCCTGTACCAAGCGTTTTTCGACTCTGGTCTTCCTAGAGTATCTCCAGCTACGCGAGAACATTTGCTGTGCGATTGGTCACGATTGCAAACGGCAACGCTTGAAAAAACTAATGATGCTCGAGCGCTAGACTTGGAAATTAAGAAATGGCTGCGTTATGCACAATTGTGTCCCTATCGGGAAACCCGCGCCAAGATGTTCTTCTCATTTCCCGACCAGGCTTTCGCCTGCCTAAAGCCTTCTTTACAACGACAATTAGTCGATGCTTTTTTCCTCCCGCTCGATGCGGTGTCAGGTGTGGAATTCATTAAAGCGCTGACTATGAATAACAACTTTGCGAAGCTGGGTAGTTGCCAGACTGCTTTGGGAAAGAGTTAAAGGAAGCAACTTTCGCGTATCAATGAGCTTAGAGCTTCGCATCCCGCAAGAACTATACAAATATGGGAATAGCAGAGCAAGCCGAGAAGCAATTAGCTGATGCTTTAGCAGAGCTCGAACGACTCCGCTCGAAGGCGCACTGAAAATTGCGGGTGGAGGAAAGGTTAGGGTGATACGCTCTTGCTTCTAATAATCTCTACCCCTGCTGATTGTGCGGTAGCTATAGCCGATGGTTTAGTTACCATAACTTGAACTTTTTTCGCTTTTGGGTGTTCCAGGCAGGTTTCAGCAATTTTCTCAGCTAGCGCTTCAATTAAAAAATAGCTCGAATTTTCTACTAGGTAAACAATGCGATCGCAAATCTTCTGGTAGTCGATAGTGTCGCCGAGACGATCGGTTTTTCCAGCTATGGAAAGGTCAACCCACAGACTCAAAGTAATCAGTATTTCTTGTTTTTCACGGCGTTCATAATCAATGGCGCCAATGATGCAGCGAGCACGAAGACTATTAATTTGAATTCGGTCCACAACTTTTTCCAGTCGGAGCATATAGTTTTTGACTGCAATACTTCTATTTAGCCAGTGGCTTCTTCCAAACCATGACACCTCTTGTATTTTTTTCCGCTTCCACAAGGGCAAAGATCATTGGGGCGAACTTTGGGCCCTTGCCGGTGCACGGTTTGCTGTTTTCCCGCAGAAGGAGATCCTCCGCTAGCAACCGATTCTCCGCGGCTTTCTCTTATGTTGGAAGGTAGGCGTTTTTTGGATAAATCAAAGTTTTCTTGGTCTGGTTCTCCTTTAACCGACTCTGGTTGGCGAACCAAACTGGCTCTCAAAATCATAGTGGTTACGTTGGTGGTAATGGAACGCATCATTTGCAAGAACATTTGGTATCCTTCTTTTTTGTATTCTTGCTTGGGATCTTTTTGGCCGTAGCCTCGTAGGCCAATTCCCTGACGCAGATGATCCATCGCCAGCAAATGGTCTTTCCATAAGGCGTCTATGGTAGACAAATAGATATATTGCTCAAACCTTCTGAAATTGTCTGGACTAAAGTCTTTTTCTTTTTGTTCATATTTTTTGTATATAACGTTCCATATTTGTTCTTCGAGATCTTCGCGACTGTGAAAACTCCCCGAAGCAAGATTCATGGAGAGCCCTAATTGCTCGGTTAAAGCATGTTCCAAGCCTTGCATATCCCAACCAGTGGGGCTGCGCGAGCTCGCAAAAGCGTCACATAATGAGAAAATGGTTTCTTCTATGAGATCAAGAATTCTTTCGCGAGAATCTTCCCAGCTTACCGTAGTTTCAATGCGGTTCTTTTTTCGTGTTTTGGGGTTTTCTTCGTATTCAACCAAAGGAAACCCTGCGCCTGCTGCCAATACTCTTCGGCGTAATTTGTAAATACTTTTGCGCTGCTGATTCATTACATCGTCATATTCTAACAAATTCTTTCGTATATCGAAGTTATGGCCTTCTACCTTTTTCTGGGCATTTTCAATTGATCTAGTTAACCAGCGATGCTCAATAGGCTCGCCGTCTTCCATGCCTAAAGTTTCCATAAGACTCTTGATGCGATCAGAGCCGAAAATACGCATCAGGTCGTCTTCAAGGGAAAGATAAAAGCGACTTGCTCCCGGGTCTCCTTGTCGCCCAGCACGGCCACGCAATTGGTTATCAATTCGCCGGCTTTCGTGTCTTTCGGTTCCTAAAATATAGAGCCCGCCTTTAGCAAGAACTTCTTTATTTTCTTGGTCGCATTGTTTCTTGTGTTTTTCCAATGCTTTTTCTAAATCGAGTTGATATTGGGTAAGAGCTTGTTCGTAGGCTTGAATTTGTTCGTCAGTATTCTGTTCGGATGACTTTAGTTCCGGAGGAGGTCCCAATTCTTTCTTGGCAAGGAATTCGGCGTTACCTCCCAAAACAATGTCGGTGCCGCGTCCTGCCATATTGGTGGCAATAGTTACTGACTGAGTACGACCGGCTTGGGCGACAATCTCTGCTTCTCGTTCGTGATGCTTGGCATTCAATATATTATGAGGAATGCCTCGTTTCTTTAAATAGGAAGAAATGGCTTCGCTTTTGGCTACCGAGACCGTACCTACCAAAACCGGCTGGCCGTTTTTGTAAAGTTTTTCAATTTCTTCGGCTGCCGCCTGGAATTTTTCACGCTCGGTTTTATAAACTACGTCCTCATTGTCTGCCCGCACCATTTTTCGATTAGTAGGAATGACTAGAACATCTAGATTATAAATTTTTGCGAATTCCTGAGCTTCTGTATCGGCAGTACCAGTCATGCCGGCAAGCTTGGAATACATACGGAAGTAATTCTGAAATGAAATGGTAGCTAATGTTTGCGTTTCGTTTTCAATGACCACGCCTTCTTTTGCTTCTATGGCTTGGTGCAAACCATCGGACCAACGACGCCCAGGAAGAATACGGCCAGTGTGTTCGTCTACAATCAATACTTGCCCATCGCGTACCACATAATCAGTATCGCGCCGGAAAAGGGTATGCGCACGCAACGCCTGTTCTACGTGGTGAAGCGTTTCTACCTCTTCGGGAGCATACAGATTAGCAATTCCGAGCCTTTTTTCGACTTTTTCTACTCCTTGCTCGGTAAGCAGCACCTGCCGGTTCTTTTCGTCGAGTACATAGTCCTGATCAGGCATTAATCCCGGCATGACCCGGTTTATACTGTAGTATTGCTCGGTAGACTCTTCAGACGGTCCACTAATAATTAGCGGAGTACGTGCTTCATCAATAAGAATGGAGTCTACTTCGTCGACAATTGCATAATTCAGCTCCCGCTGAACATAGTCCTGTAACCGGAACTTCATGTTGTCGCGCAGATAGTCGAAGCCAAATTCATTGTTCTGACCATAGGTGATGTCGCTGCGATAGGCAGCTTGCCTTTCTCGGTCATTCAGGTCGTGAACAATGCATCCCACCGTCAATCCTAGAAATCTGTAAACCCGGCCCATCCATTCGCTGTCTCGTCGAGCCAAGTAATCATTGACGGTAACCACATGTGCGCCTCGAGAGGAGAGTGCATTCAGGTATATCGGGGCAGTAGCAGTAAGAGTTTTTCCCTCGCCGGTGCGCATTTCGGCAATAGCCCCTTTATTGAGAACCATGCCGCCAATTAACTGGACATCAAAATGGCGTTGGCCGAGAACTCGACGGCTAGCTTCGCGTACCACCGCAAAAGCTTCTGGAAGCAGCTCGTCAAGGGGTCGACCTTTTTGAATTTCTTCCTTCCATTGAGCGGTTTGGCGAGGAAATTCATCATCGGACATTTTTCTGACTTGGGTCTCAAGGTCATTGATGCGCGCCACTACTGGTTGCATCCGCTTGAGTTCACGTTCATTTTTAGTTCCGATGACTTTTCTGGCTAGTTTGAACATAGGCTCCTGCCTGGCGAGACAAAGGCCGCACTCTATCACCGTGGCTGACCTTCTTCATGCTATTAAATTATTATTGATGCGCTGCTATTGCTTTGGCCGCGAAAAGTCAACATCTATTGCAGAAGAAACATGCGCGGGTTTCGGGGGATTCCGTCTACCAAAACTTCGTAATGAAGATGAGGGCCAGTAGAACGCCCGGTGCTTCCAACTGCGCCCAGTTTTTCGCCCTGCAACACTTTTTGTCCGCTATCTACATGAATGGCTGACAAATGAGCGTAGCGGGTTCTAATTCCGTTTTCATGTTCCAAGACCAGTAGCTTTCCAAAGCCATTTTCCGAACCGACAAAGAGCACTGTTCCGTCCGAAGGGGCAGTGATGGGTGTATCTTGCTTGGCAGCTATATCGATGCCCTCATGAAATGTACGTTTCGCAGTAAAGGGATCCACACGAACTCCAAAATCGCTGGTGACCCATCCTAGCACCGGCCAAGCTTTGGGAGCGGTGGCGAGCAAAGAGTTTTGCTGATGGAAGTATTCTTGTAATTGTTTCAGGCGTTTTTTTTGAGAATAGATCCATTTGGCTAACCTAAACCCGAATCCTTCAGTTCCGTTGCTGTGGTGGCCAATTTCTTCGGGAATACTGTTCGGTTGGTTGCGGTCATCGCTGGTGGGAACCAGGGTAGAACCGTCCGGAAAAGTTGAAGAAGAAGTGCTATCCAATTGCTTATGAAGGTTTTCTACTTCGTCTAAAATCTTGGTCAGATGACTGATGCGTTCTTCGATTTTCTGCTGTTTTTCCTTTAAGCGAAAGTTTTCTTCTTTCCACACTTCGGCTTGGGCAGACTGGTTAGCCAGCCAATAACAATAAATTCCCGCTACTACTAGCAAGGTTAACGTACCCGAAATTGCGGCATAGGCGGCTGGCAACAACCAGCCAGGTATTCTAAAGCTTTGCATTCCCGGCTTGTGAGAGGAAAGAACGACTATGGTGTAATGCTTTGAATTCAAGCACTTAGCCTTTCCATTCAATGGGTTAGCTTATTCGTGGAAAAAATGGTGTCCTCCCAGTAGAAGCGCAAGTACGATCATAGGGGAACTAGGCTTGGCAGTAGGGACGACTTCGTGCGAAGGTTAGGAATAAAACGAAAAGGTTTGTTCTATGGACAGTCGTTCATGTTGGGACGCAGACGGAGAAGACGCGAAGGTAAAAATGCTTTATGAATTCGATTGTCCGGAATGCGATGCAAACAACCCCTATCCCGATGGATTTGGGCAAGGAACGGAAGTGCGCTGTTTCTATTGTGGAAGTGAATATCGCGTCTGCTTAAGCGAAGGGGGTAAGTGGAAGTTTCGCATGATCTAAACTATGCCAGCGCAACTCTCGCGCTGGCCCAATTCTTTTCATTGTTGTTATGGGTTGGCTTCCCTAGGTACATGCTGGCGGTAGGGAGTTGTTTTTGCAGTGGTTGCTCCCAATATTGCGGCCAAAAGCGATCCCAGGATTGAGCCGGCCACCGCCCAAAGAAAGCCTGTTGACTGCATTGCTATCTGCATTGGGGCAAACACGCTTAGCAAGAGCGAGCTGATTGACATAGTGAATCCCCAGATAACTACGCCATGAAGAACGGCTTCTCCGCGGCTTGGAAATCCCGCGCGAGCAGCCACCATGCTTCC
>JBNKEI010000092.1:0-10880 GCA_050288705.1 Myxococcales bacterium | reverse complement strand
ACCCCGACATATTTGTTCCCAATCGCTCAACAATAGAGATATTTCCTACCGATTTAGAAATTAGAAAATAAATGGTCAGAAATCCAGTTTTTCACGCAATATTCGTTGGGTCTGAGGATCTTGCGCATTAGCTAGGCATTCGTCCGAAATTCCGATCTTTTTTCTAAACTTATGAAAATTCTCAAGAGTGTCGTTTAAAGACTCGTGCTCGTTTTTAGGTGTTTTGATCTTTTTATGGTCCAGTTTGTAATGCGGAAACGATTTTAAGTTACGACTAAAACCTTCTGCGGTAACACCAAACCCTTTTATATTTCCTGGATCATTAATTGCCCGGATAAATTCTCCATGTCCACAGCCGATATCCATTACTTGAACTTCACCATTTCCTCGAGTTGGATTAGACGCAACCATGCGCACTATTTTATCAAGACTTAGCTCTGAGTTCTTAGCGTTAAGCCGATCTTCTATCGTATGCCAGACATTATGATTAGTGGGAGATACGAAATAATTTTCAACATCTCCATTCCAAACATAGGGACTATTGCAAGCCTTCAAATACTGCGCTTCAGCCAGGCGTTTCAGAGCATGACTTGCGTGTTCATGTAAGGGCTTGGTTGTTTGCGTAAAAAGTCCGTTGAACCTTTTCTTGTTGATTGCAAACATTGAGTTCATTTTTGCAGGTCCAACGGCTGTTGCCGCCCTAGATTTCACGGCAGCATCTTCCCGTCGTGCTTCTTCCAAAAGCTGGGCAAGAGTTCGCGTTGGATGGCGCGAGTCTTGTTGTCTAGCGGGCTTAGGGTTAGCAAACAGTTTTGACAGTTGGTGACACTGCGATTGGTCTTGCTGAGTTTCTGAAAACATTGTATGAGCCTCAACCAAAGTGGACCGCCCCTGCTCGTTAGCCAACTGAACTTGCTCTGTTATCGGCGGTTTTGTTTCTTTACTAGAGGTCGAGGCAGGAGCCCTTGTCGGCTTAAATGGACGAATGCAATTAGTAAAACCACCGAATAATCTGTTCATGGACATCAGTTTTTTCCGCTAAATAGCTTTCTGATAACCTCTCCACCCAGGACACAGAGAATTCGCACCTTTACAAATAGCCCTAAGGAATTATCGATGGCGAAACCCAAATGTTGTCACTAAGCCTACCCTGTTGTGCGATGCAGTCTTAGGCACTCATAGAAAGGAAATTTGGTATTAGAAGTTTTAGGACCATAACACCGTGGCTAATGCTATTTGCATATTGACATTCGACTGCTTAAAACCTCATCTACATTCCATCACTTTCGAAAGGGCGCAACCGACATGCATACCATCGGAATTATTGGCGGAAGTGGGCTATACGATTTGCCGGACCTAACTCAGGTGCGCGAAGTTCGCCTACGCACTCCTTTTGGTCAACCATCTGACGTTTTTGTAGTGGGAAATTTGGGGGAAGTAAGACTTATTTTTCTTCCACGCCATGGTCGTGGACACCGCCTTCTTCCCGCAGAGATCAACGGAAGAGCGAACATTTGGGGAATGAAGAAACTGGGCGCCCAAAAAATTATCTCTTTTAGCGCAGTAGGCTCCATGCGAGAAAACATTGCTCCTGGGCACATGGTAATAATCGATCAGTTTATTGATAGGTCTTGCCGCCCGTCTCCCTCGTTTTTTGGTGAAGGTATAGTTGCTCATGTTCCTTTGGCAGACCCGGTTTGCCAGGAGCTATCTACTATTGTTCGTGAGTCTGCTCTCGCTGCCAAAGCTACAGTACATGAGCAGGGAACCTATTTGTGCATTGCGGGACCACAATTTTCTACCCGGGCGGAAAGCCAGCTCTATCGAAGTTGGGGAGTAGACGTTATTGGAATGACCTGCCCTCCAGAAATACGACTGGCGCGAGAGGCAGGTCTTTGTTACGCCGCGGTAGCTCTTTCTACTGATTACGACTGCTGGCATTCATCACAGGAAGATGTAACTGTGGAAGCCATTCTTGCGGTTATGCGACAAAACATTGAAGCGGCTCGCGAAACTATTCGCCAATCAGCACAGCGTCTTGCTTATACCTCTACCTGCAAATGCGCAGAGGCATTGCGTAGTGCCATAATGACTGCGCCTGCGCAAATACCTGCCAAGGCGCGCCGCCAGCTTGATTTGTTGATTGGCCCCTACCTTCCCATGCCATCAGCTACCCGAAAAACTTCCCCGAAAACCACCAAAAAACCTTCTAAAAAAATACGCATGAAGAAACCTGCCGCTTAGTTTCCATGCTTATTCACAAAAAGGACTCCTCATGTCACTATTAGTCGTTGGTTCCATTGGCCTAGACAGTGTCGAAACTCCTTCCGGCTCTAGAAATGAAGTCTTAGGAGGATCTGCCACTTATTTTTCCATGGCCGCTTCTTTTTTCGCTCCCGCGCGTATGGTAGCAGTAGTAGGTGAAGATTTTCCCGAATCCTATACTACGCTTTTGCAATCGCGAGGGATCGATCTTTCCGGACTGACTCGGCAAAAAGGACGTACTTTTCGCTGGAAAGGCCGCTACGCTCAGAATCTTAATGACCGCGAAACACTGGACACCCAATTGAATGTGTTTGAAGCTTTTCAACCAACGCTTCCCCAAGCTTGGGTTTCCAGCCGTTTTGTTTTTTTAGGAAATATTGATCCGCAATTGCAATCCAGTGTTCTCGACCAAATCGATTCGCCAATATTAGTTGCTGCGGATACCATGAATTACTGGATTAATGGTAAGTCCGAATCGCTCTCTGATACTCTTCGGCGAGTAAATCTTTTATTTGTTAACGATTCTGAAGCCCTAGAGCTGGCCAAAGAGCAAAACATAGTTCGTGCCGCCAAAAAAATTGCCGCTATGGGACCTAAATGGATTGTAATAAAACGCGGCGAATACGGGGCCATGCTTTTCTTGGAAGATCAAATATTTACAATTCCAGCTTTTCCCTTGGCCACTGTCTTTGACCCCACTGGCGCCGGAGACTCTTTTGCTGGTGGATTCATGGGGTATCTAGCTTTGGCTAAAGAAGTTAATGAACGCAATCTGCGACAAGCCCTGGTGGTAGGCAGCGTAATGGCTTCTTTTGTAGTAGAGGATTTCAGCTTGGACCGCCTACAGACAGTTAACGACCTTCAGATTAGGGAAAGATTCCGAGCCTTCAGAAACCTCACTCATTTCGAGGACTTGTCACCAGACTTATCGAGAGTCGCTTCCTAAATATTGCGCCGTATACCCGTGTTCCCAATGAAGCAAAGAAGGTATTTATGCGCCCAGGAAAAGATTGCGGCCGACGGACCATTTACACCGAGGCCATGGAGATTTTTCATCGTGCCGCCGATCTTATCAGCCTCGACCATCGAGTGCGTTTAGAAATCGAAGAGCCAGACTACGAGCATATTTTTTATCTAACTGTAAAACTGGAAGACCGTCTTATTCCCGTCCAGGAAGCAGAAATAAAACAATACGAGAGTCTCGCCCAATCTGTTCTTCGTGACCCACGTAATGTGGAAAGATTAGCCGATGGCGCCCTGATAATTCGTAAACGCGCCCTATTGGGGTCCGATGTAATAATTCATCAAGGAGTTATCCGCCTTCCCCAAGGCCTTTTTCGCTTTCAGCCCGGACAACCCAAGCGTATTAAAGCTTACCGGGTACAACATAATCAAGCACGAGGCCCTTACGAAGGAGGAGTACGCTACCACAGAGAAGTTTCGCTAGATCTTTTCAAATCATTGGCTGCACAATCTACCTGGAAATCAGCAATTGCCGGAGTACCCTTTGGGGGCGCCAAAGGAGGAATAAAACTCGATCCTTTGTCTTACAGCAATACAGAATTAGAGCAAGTCAGTCTACAATACATGAATAAACTCAAATGCTTAATTGGTCCTAATCTTGATGTGCCGTCCTTAGGATTGGGAACTTCTTCGCGAATAATGGCATATTTTCTTCGCCAGTATTCGCATGGAGAAAGAGAGCGCCACAAAACGCGTGCGGCGATTACTGGTAAGGATATTCTTTTGGGAAGTAGCGAAGAACGCTCTCAAGCCACTGCTCAAGGATTAGTCCATTGTATCGAGCAATGGGCTTTGGACCATGGAGTGGTGTCGCTTCGCGGCAAAACATTTTTGCTACAGGGATTTGGAAAGGTTGGCTCCACTCTGGCAGTATTGCTTACCCAGAAAGGATGCAGGCCTATAGCCATCAATGATGCCGAAGGTACGTTATTTAATCCTAACGGTATCGATATTGATGGTCTTTTGCGTTATGTATACCAAAATCCAAACAACTTGCGACGATCGATTGCCGGGTTTCCCGAAGCTGAATCAATATCCAAAAAAGATTTTTGGGAAATAAAAGCTGATTTTTTAATTCCCGCGGCGCAAAGCGGAGTTGTTACTCCGGAAATTGCGGAAAAGTTAAAAGTATCATTACTAGTTGAAGCCGCTAATACGCCCACCAAACCGGATGCCGACGAAGTTTTGAAAGCGCGGCGAGTAGACCTGATTCCAGATATTGTCGCTAATGCCGGTAGCGTTATCGCTAGCTACTACGAATGGCTGCAGAATGAACGCCTGGAATATTGGTCTCGCGAAAAGTTTGGTGAAAAATTAAAACGTTCTATTCTATCCAGTTACCGGACGGTTCAAGACATTGCTCGCAATACCCCTTCCCGCTCGGAGACTCATGACTCCACCGGCTATTGCTTAGGCATTGAAACAGATATGCGTTTGGCGGCCATGGTGTTGGCCCTCAAAAGAATTGAAACACATTGCGTATTGGAAGGCTTTAATTCATAGCTTGTCTACCAATGTTTGAGGTTTGAATTCAGTTTCCGTCAAAGGCTGCGGTGAAACCACTTTGGGTTGAGCGACGCCGGTATTCTATAATTAATGAAGCATACGAGAAGAATGAACAGAATCTGAGCATACAGAAGTAGCAACCGCTATTTCTCCGATTTCCTCCGGAGCTGCTTCTACAAACCGGATTCCCATACCCCGGAGTTGACTTTCACCTTGAATTCCTACCCCATAAGAAAGAAAACACTGGTATCTCACCTCACCTACCAGGGTAATTTCTTCATTATCGGGTCCAACAAAAGTAATCTTTACCCTCGCTCCCAACCGATAGGGTTCGCAAGTTTCAATAAATATGCCGCCTTCGGTAATATTACGCGCAATTCCCCGGGTAACCCCTTCTTCGCCTGCCAAATAGACCGGAAAAGCCTTATCAAGCCGAATGGACAGCCTGCGTTCTTTCACTGAGCACCTCCACGTTCTGCAGTGACGCTATCCGGTAAACGAGGATGATCGAAAACTACCACCCCTTAGACATCATTGGATAACGGGATAACGGGATGACGAGAAGCAAGGACATAGTACCTCTTATCGCAAACAAATTCATCCTCCGGTTGTCCGCAAGGTCGATCTAAAAATAGCAAAACCCCAATTTTCAACTTTGGAGAGCAAAACTCGCCGGCAGTCTAATCGGGGCTCGCCCAAACCTATTCACGCGGTTCAAAAGACTACGTTGCTTACCTCTTGCTTGCCATCTGATAAACGCATTCTGACGAGGCTTGGCATTTCGGCAGGTTTATCAAGCCTATGCCGCAGCCTTGCCTTTCTTCTCGGTGTAGTGCGTTTCGCAAAGTCCCGATTTAAACTGCTTTTTGGTGCATTTTTCGACGTTGCAAGTCTTGTAACGGGAGTCAGGCATCTCCCCTCTTCGCCATTTCTGAAAGTGAAAAAAGCAATACCCTTTAGCCCGATAGGGGCGCTTGCAACCATCAACGCTGCAGGTTTTCGCTCCACCTGCCTTAGGCATACGCTTCCATTTTTTTGCCTGAGACCCTTTGTGCTTTTTGGTCGTCTCTGCCACCGGTCACTCCTTAGAAAAACCTGTAAAGTTAAGCTTGATACTCCATTTGAAGTCACACCACAAGTAGAATGCTCACGGTTTACGCAACTCTAAAAAGACTGTCTTACCCTTACGCCTGATTACCAAGCGAGAGATAGAACCACTTTTAAGTCGAGCCAAAGCTCCTACCAGTAAATTGGGGGCATAGGTTTCAAAATCGCCCACTTTGAGAATTACGTCCCCTTTTTTGAGTCCCGCAGTATCCGCTGCCGAACCAGGCTTGACTTCGCGAACCAAGGCTCCTACCGGCAACGCTAGTCCTTCCAACCGAGCAACCGAAATGTCTACATGGCGAATCACTAAGCCAATGGAAACTGGTTGGAAAATCAGTTGAGATGATTCGGTTTTGGGCAGAGAAACTAGGGTTGCCAATACTTTTATTTCTCTTCCGTTTCTCCATAGTACCACCGGTACGGTTTTTCCTATGCCTACTATGGAGACTAACCATCTCAGTTTCTGCGCATCTTCTACCTTGACGCCATTGAATTCTAAAACTACATCCCCAGGAAGAATGCCAGCGCGGTCTCCGGGAGATCCGGCAGTAACCGCGGACACAAAAACACCACTTAAGGAAGCAGAGATATCTTTTTCTCTCGAAATTTTTGGGGTCAGATCTTCTACCGCCACCCCCAACCAGCTTCTAGCCACTCGTCCGTTTTTCAATAGTCCGGGAAGCACCTGCTTGGCCATGTTAATGGGCACTGCAAAACCAATTCCTTGCCCAACCGCATTGACTGCATTGGAAATTCCTACTACCTCGCCGCGAATATTAAGTAATGGCCCGCCACTATTTCCTGGATTTATGGAAGCATCGGTTTGCACATAATCGTAATAGCCGTCACGACCAGCAGGAGCAATATCAGAACGCCCTTTAAAGCTAACCACCCCAACAGTTATACTACGCGATAAACCATAGGGGCTTCCAATGGCTGCTACCCATTCAGCAACCTCTAAAGCGTCGGAATCACCTAAAGGAAGGGTGGCAAACTTTTCTCCTTCCTGAGAATCAATTTTTAAAAGGGCAATGTCGGTTGGTTGGTCGACTCCTATAATACGAACGGGATATTCACGATTATGCTCATTAACCCAGGCAGAAATGACTACCGATGTGGCCCCCTCCACTACGTGAGCATTAGTAACAATGTACCCGTCAGAGCGAATGAAAAAACCAGATCCCAGCCCTTTGGCTGGCTCCCCTAGTGATGGCTCCGAAAGAGAATCGAGACTTTCTAGAGAATCTTCGCTGAATTCTTGCTGCTCTTGAGTGACAATGGCTACTACTGCCCCCATGGCCCGTTTGGCTAGCTTGGTGAAATCAGGATGGGATTTCGACGTGAAGCTATTTTTTTTCGATTTTTCTCTCCCCTCTTCTGTCCAAAAACGCTCTGACTGCGCCATTCCCGTGGCACCCCAAGCGGCTACCAGGAATAAAACCATGCGCACCATTGGTTCCCTCCACTTGAAATCAAGCTACTGACGAACTCTTCAGACAACAATACGTAAGCTAGTCTTTCGGTTTCGGACACAAGTCAAATGTGTTTTAACGAACAGCGGGTCTACGAAATGTTCTGCAAAAGTGAATTTGATTCACCCATGAAAATACCACGCTCGAATTGCACATCTGCTCACCGTTCCTTGATTTGCCGAGAACCCGGTCAGACGAAATTTCAGTTGGGTTATTGGTTTTGGATACTCGGACTAATGCTGGCGGTTGGTTGCTCACACGCCGTGCAACACGGCAAAAAACAAATTTCGCCGCGCACTTACGCTCCCGAAATTGGTGAAGCCAGCTATTATAGCTCCCGATTAGAGGGAAGACGAACTGCCAATGGTGAAATATATCGCCCGAATCTTTTTACCTGTGCTCACAAGTCTCTGCCCTGGGGGACCCAGTTGCGAGTAACCAATCTGGAAAACGGAAAAAGCGTGGTAGTACGAGTCAACGATCGCGGTCCCTTTGTCCGCGGGCGCATAGTTGATCTTTCCTATGTAGCAGCACGCAAACTGGGGATTCTTAGAAGTGGGCATGCTAAGGTACGAATTCAACAACTGTCACCTTGACGTCACTCCTCGCGAGGGGTATCAGAGCCTTATGCTTACAGCCACGCAAATTATGACCCGTAAATACCAGCGAGTTCTTCTTAAATTATCAGGTGAGGCCCTAATGGGCCCCGGAGGTTACGGAATTGATGCTGACACTCTTTTATCTATTGCCACTCAAGTTAAGGAAGTGGTGGAATTAGGGGTTCAGGTCGCAGTGGTTGTGGGAGGAGGCAATATTTTTCGGGGAGCGGGCTCCACCTTACAAATGGATCGGGCCTCGGCCGATTATATGGGAATGCTAGCCACTTGTATCAATTCTATGGCTCTGCAAGGCGCATTGGAGTCGGTTGAAGTTGATACACGAGTACAATCAGCGATCGCCATGCAGCAAATTGCCGAGCCGTATATACGCAGACGCGCTTTGCGCCATCTTGACAAAAAGCGCGTGGTGATTTTTGCGGCGGGAACGGGAAATCCTTTCTTTACTACCGATACTGCGGCAAGTCTGCGTGCCATCGAAATGCGCGCAGAAGTAATCATGAAAGCTACTAAGGTCGATGGAGTGTATACCGCCGATCCTAAAAAAGACCCCAGCGCGAAGCGTTTCCGACAGCTTGCCTACATCGACGTCTTGCAGCGCAACTTAAAAGTAATGGACGCTACGGCTATTTCACTTTGCATGGATAATAAACTACCTATTCTGGTTTTTAATTTGACCGAGCCTGGCAACATCCGCAAAGCAGTGCAAGGCAAAGATGTAGGAACAGTGGTTGGAGATTTACCAACTTATCTTGGAGAGGGTTAACATGGCTATCACCGATGATGTTATTGGGGACTTGAACCAGCGCATTGAAAAAACGCTGCACGATTTACGAAAAGATTTGTCCCGCATTCGCACAGGGCGAGCCAATTTGTCTATCTTGGAAGGCGTTCGACTAGATTACTACGGCACCCCCACCCCCCTGAATGGCGTAGCCAATATGACCGTGGCTGATCCTCGGTTAATCATCGTTAAGCCCTGGGACAAAAAAATGCTCGCCTCTATTGAAAAGGCCATACGCGAGGCTAATGTGGGCATAAATCCAATGAATGACGGCGAAGTTATTCGTCTTCCCATTCCACCTCTTACCGAAGAACGCCGCAAAGAGCTGGTCAAGCAGTGCAAGGGCAAGGGAGAAGAACATAAAATCGCCGTTCGCAATGAGCGCCGCGACGCCAACGAAATGCTTAAGCAGTATCAAAAAGATGGTGACATCACTGAGGACGACCTGAAAAAAGGCACCGAGCGAGTGCAAAAAGTTGTAGACGCGGGCATTGCTAAAATTGATGAAATTGTTGTCACCAAAGAAAAAGAAGTAATGGAAATTTAGAGAACCCACATGCTAACCAACTTGCTACAAGGTTTTACTCTGCTAGGAGAAGAATGGGTCCTCTGGATTCTTATTTCGCTTTCGGTTTTATCGTTTGCGATAATGATTGAGCGTTTTTTTTTCTTCTTCTCTAATCGGCTCAGCGGAGCAGATGAATTGGCCAAAAAGCTGGCAAACGGCGATGTTGAATTTGCGCGCGCTGCCATTGAAGGAAAGCGCGGCATGGAAGCTGCGGTTATTCGCGAAGCTATCAATGCCTCCCATAAAGGGCCTGACGCGGTAGAAGAAATAATCGCTTCCACCATGGCACGCGAAAAATCACGTTATGAGGCTTGGCTATCTATTTTGGGAACTTTGGGAAACAATGCCCCATTTATTGGGCTTTTCGGAACGGTGCTGGGAATCATTCGCGCTTTCCATGACCTAGCAACTTCTCCGTCGGGAATGAAAGCAGGTGGCGCTTCGGTAGTAATGAGCGGAATTTCTGGCGCCTTAGTTGCTACTGCCGTAGGTTTAGCAGTGGCTATTCCTGCGGTGGTAGCTTTTAATGCCTTTCAGCGCTGGCTCAAGCGGCTATCCAGCAATGCTATTTCCCTTTCTCATGCCTGGAAAGCACACTTAAAAGGTGACTTATTAAAAAATGAAAAAGACGAAATCTCCACTCAGTTTTCTGCTCAGGCTTGAACGCTAGTTATAGAGGGGACATGGCCGCATCTTCCAATAATGACGATGAAGACATGATCAGCGGTATCAATGTTACCCCCTTGGTAGACATTACTTTGGTATTGCTCATTATTTTTATGGTTACTGCCACCTATATCGTGCGTGAATCTATTGAAATTGATCTTCCCCGCGCGGCGCATGGTGGAGAAAGCGTAGGGGTAATGCTTAATGTTGTGCTTTCCAAAGAGCAAAAAATTTATGTCGACGGAGTAGAAACCAGTGAAGAGGAGTTAAAACGGCAGGCAGCGAGGTCTTTGCAAAAAGATAAAAATGCGCGCGCCATTATTAGTGCCGACCAGAGAGTTTCCCACGGAGCAGTAGTACATATTATTGATTTGATCAAAGGTCAGGGGCTCGCCAGGTTTGCAATTAATATAGAAAAAGACGCGACGAAGAATTAAAAGAACAGGAAGTAAGGTGGCGGAATCTCTGAACAAACGTAGCCGAAGGCAGCGAGCCTCCCGAGCAAACTATCCGCCAAAAAACTGGCAAACTTTAGGCGCCATAGCCCCCATAAGACCTGCTGTTTCGCGACGTCGTTCTTTTATTGTCCTAAGTAGCCTGCTGGGAGCCATTTTTTTGCATGGAGGTTTTTTTTTGCTTATTGGCTCTGCAGAAGTACGCCTTGCTAATAATCGTTCGCTTAATCGTTCATCAGTAGTAGAAGTGGAGCTAGTTCAGAAACCACCAGCTATTCCAGAGCCAACCACGCCACTACCTTCCCCTGCTCCAATTCGCAGAAAAATCACTCCTAAAGTAACTCATCGTCCGCCAAAAATTCCTAAACGCGCTCCCGCTCCTTTGCCTCCTGCCCCTTCTGCGAATGACGCTCCTCC
>JBNKEI010000091.1:0-3995 GCA_050288705.1 Myxococcales bacterium | reverse complement strand
AGTCAAGTAATAATTACAGGATGTTGTATGGTGGACCCCAACATTAGGACAACTTTTTTGCTTTTCTTAGTTATGTTGGGTTCGGCATTGTTTGTTACATGAGTCTTCTCTTTGGCTATTTGAGAAAGACTCTTTAATTTGGAAATACTTTTCGTTCGTGAAAGAGACTGCTGCTTGGCTAATTCAATAAAACCACGTTGCTGTCCTTGCTTAAATTCGTAAGTACGTTCATATTTTTTTCGAAATTCTTTATGGTTGGTGTTTGGAAAGTATGGTTCTGGCTGATTGCTTTTCGCTATCGGATAACTCAATAAATTTCCGAGATTTTCAAGACAAAGCTCTCCCGTCCTCGCCATAGAGGCCCTTTCGTTGCAATCATCGTTGGCGTCGGAGCATAGGTCATGTCATACGGAAGATTATGCCACAGCAAAAATTGAGCTTAGGAGAAAAGATGAATAAAAAGCTGGCGCAAAGGTTCAATGAATTAAAGGAACAGTTAGACGAAATTGAGTCAACTAAGCATATTGCAGACGGCCTATACGGTGCTACAACAAAAATAGATAATAAGTTATTTACTGGCTGGAAAATTAAAGTAAAAAATTTACTGGCAAACGTCTGTGGAGAAAAGTCTCAACACTTTATAGCTTTTACTAAAGGCGAACCTCCTAGGCTGGGAAACAAACTATGATGTTTTAAATCGCATTGGCGCAATTTTTGAAGCTGCAAAAGAAGACTTTGAAGGCGGACATCTAAATTCACTCAAACAATTAGTGCAAGCTGAAGTATTTGAAAGCGAGCTAGAACAAGCCCAAGAATTACTTGATAATGGATACAAACTTGCATCTGCTGTCATTGCTGGAGTTGTTTTAGAAACAGCTTTACGAGATTTGTGCACCAGTAACGGAATTCAGCATGGCAAGAACTGCCAAATAATTTACTCAAAGAGGGAGCTTCGTTTGCGTATTGAGTCATGCAACAACGCAATCAGAATGCAAAATTTTTTGCCCTAGTTTTCCCCAGGGATCTTGTATCAAGATTTTGAGTGATTGTTCCACGGTCCCAGCCTTCATAATTGAGAGCGATTCGCAACACTGGATTGATCGCTGATTTCCGAATGATTCTGTTTCAGAATCGCCCGGTGCTTCCGCTGGTCAGCTTCGTATTGATGGTGATACTTGCCCAAGAGCAGTCCATTGGTGCTATTCAGAAACATTTGGTTATTGGCGGCCGCGGCAACCTCCCGGGTGGAGTCAATCATGCTTTGCACTACCTGATTGATAGCCGCTTCCACTAGTCTCCCCACCAGGCCAGTTTGCCCCGAAGTCGAACTCTTTCGCACTTCTTTCTCGCCACTCCACAGGACAATACCGGTATCCACATCGACCAGGCGTCCTTGAACATGAACAACACTATACGAATCAATAATCTGATATTTCGTGCCCCAGTCAACCACCGTCATGTACAGCACTGCGTCCGGGTTGAGCACTTCTCGGATCTTTTTCAACGAAATCTGAGCCATGTCTTCGGGCAGGGGAGCGCCATTTTCTTTCATCATTGCATCAATAACCGCTACCGGGAAAACGTAATACCCGAGCTCGGCCAAGGGATGGGTGATGGTAGAGAGATATATGTATGGCGCCATGACTTCGGTAGAATTATTAGCTGGTGGAAATACCAAAATCGAGCGAGGCATGTGATCCAGATAAGCCTGGTAATTGTGAGCCGGCGTGCTGGCACAGCCTGGTAAGCATGCAATCGCAATAGAGTGAAGCGCTAATAGTAGATAAAGATATGTTTTCATTTTTTCATACGCTCGATTAAACCATCGATAAATACTCTGGATTCAGGGAAAAGAGTTTTTTCAGTTTCAAAGTGGGCATGGGATTTCGCATAGTCGCCTTCCTTCGCATATAGATATCCCAAATGCGCATGCAGTCCTGGAGGAACCGCTTTTGAGGTAGCCGCGGTTTTTTCGATTTGCTCTTCGAGCCTCAAGATTTGGTCGGCAAAGGAATCCTTTTCTGGCTCTAAATACATGGTATAAATCGAGTTTTCGTAAGCGCCCCAGTAATAGAGATTCGAATTACTGGCGGTGCAGCCGAACAGGAGCACCATTGCCGTTAATCCACCAGATAAAAATCCCAATCGAGGCATGAATTCTTCTTCTCCTCTTGGTTCTTACTTATTTGTTCCCACTTATTCGCTAAGCCGCCACTCGCCGTTTTCCAAACCGTTCACCAGCTTGTTCACCGCGTCGACTATTGCGAAATTAAGAACTTTTCCGGTTAGCGTGGCGTCGTATCCCGCCGTACCGCCAAAACCCAAAACCTCCCGGTTACTCAAACTATATTCTCCGGCCCCCTGCAAGGCATAGATAACTTCAGAAGTTCGAACATCCACTAAATTTAGCGATACTTTGGCGTAGGCCGTCTGCTTTTTACCGTGCCCAACAATGCCGAAAAGCGCCTTGTCACCGGTAACTTTGCGGCCAAACTCGGTTACTTCGCCGGTTACCACCAAGGAAGCACCCTTCAATGTTTGAGTTTTGCCAGAAATACTAGATTCCCGGGCAAGCTCCTTCATGTTTTCCCGGTCCATGAGGGTAAAACGGTTTGTCTGAGCAAGGTGTGTTTTCAATATGGTCTTGGCCTGGGAGCTCAAACGATCATTGCCATCGGAAAATATGCCATTCATATAGGACGAACGATTCGCAAAATCGCCAACAATTAATGGGTAGCGTGGGCCGTTGTAGCCAGTCTTGTAGGTGGCCACTGTCGGCGTTTCTACTGTCCCATGACTTTCGGTGGCGCAAGCAGCTAGAAAATATACTAAAAACGTGCTGACCACGCAAAAATACGCGGAGCGGAAGGCATATTTTCTAAAATTAGTCTTAATTGTAAGTTTGTAGTTCATATTCCCCTTCTTACGAAACATTGCGCAAGCAAATACGATCGAACAATGGAAAACCGGACAATACAAATACTATACCGTGAACCGCCTCCGCAAGTCGGTTTAGCTCAATGTTGCAAATACGGATACTTTGGCGTTACTTCTACTGATTCATCCTGCGAAATCCACTCAATGCGTATTCAAACGAAGTTGATCAGTCATTCCAATCCATGTCGATCACCATCGAAAAGCGCTCTGCGACCGCGACTTCGTCGTGCTGATGGCGCTCAACCTCGCGCAGAGCTGATAAGAAAATCGGCAGTTGGCAACCATAAACAGCAAATAAAACGCAACTTTATCCGGTATCCTCCGACAATTTACGTGTGCGCGTTGGCATCATTGACGCTCTGCGTCGATTGCTACGTAAAAATACGTCCGCCTGAGTAGAAAGTGAGAGAATGAATGCTTTCATCGAAAATTGCTTCTCCTCGTATTGAAATTGAAGCAATAATGCCGATTATTGCTAACAAGATAGAAAAAAAGCCACAAAAGCTTGCCCAATCTCATCCGTCATGAGCTTTTTAATGAATTCACTAGCCGACCTGTAATATATCGGTTTAAAAAAACCAGTTTTTGGAAGTACCGCACTTATACTAACAGCAAATCTAAGTTCTTTTCCTGCCGAGTTATCAGGATAATCTGTATGACGAATAGCCTGATCGCGAAGGATAGCATCACAACTTTTTTGTTGATCGAACCTCAACTTCAGTGCTGGTCATGTTTAGGCATCTAAAAAGTACATTCAAAAGCGAATACTGGCTCGATGTTTGGAGAAAAAAATGGAAGCAAAATCCCCCAATATGAATGCAGCCCCAAACCAAACAATCGACACTGATCACTCAAATGGAGACAATGTAGTTTTCAATACTGATTTAAACGCCCGGTCTCAGGATTTTCATAATCGGCTCGATAAAATGTCCGATCAAATGCAAGTAATGAGACAGAAGGTTTTGCGCCTTAGAAAGGCTATTGAAAATCTACAAGATTCAGACGAATAAATTCTCGCGTAACAGACTTGACGTGTGCGAATTCGCATACTAGGCTCT
>JBNKEI010000090.1:0-4278 GCA_050288705.1 Myxococcales bacterium | reverse complement strand
TCGGGCGATATTGTGAAAATATGCTCGGTTGTCGCGGCTCCCAATTGCTGAGTCTGCTGGCTACTCGGACTCGCTGGTGGTGATTGAAAAGTACCGGTCGGCTGTGAAGATTCCCCTAGTTGCCGCCGACTGCTATATCCGCTAGATTCTAAATTATAAGAACCTAAACCAAATCTTGCTGGTAACATAAGTGTACTCGTTTTCTCGAAATATTGTTGAAGCGGGGAAATTGTCGATTTATCAACAGAATTGTTGTATGACTCGATATGTCGTTTTTAGGTTTTCAAGTGATGATTGCGGATCTTAGCATAGTTACTAGCTATTTTGTGCAGCAAAACATGGTTCCGCCTGCCTTCATTTTCAGATTGTTTCCCCATATACCGGGTAGAGTAAACCGGGAAATTGTAAAATAATGTGAAGAGATGATTTCACTGCCAGTATGGGTTGTAGGCCCTGTGGTGAGCGGCCGGTTTACGTGGCTCTGTCGCATTAAAATTTTGGCCATACTTACAGTGAATTTTTATTATTTTTTTAAAAATAATCAATTGCATTGAATGTAACTTCTCAAAAAGTTGAGGTAGCTCATTGTCCATCGAGTTCAATTTGGGATTGCCTAAGACAACTACTGAGCCAGTTGGTCAATTGTATTTTCCAGCTCATTGAAAGCCCGAGTATATTCCTCGAGGCTGGAGGTACCAAGCTGGGACGTCACCAAACGCAGAATCATCCTTGACCATCGAAGCCGAGGCGCACCCAACAAGCAACGCCAGCAACGCGTCACGCAGAAACCAGGAATTCTGAAAGGATCCAAGAGATCTCGTTTGACTCATACGGGTCATGTGAGCTCCAGTCCGTCTTTAACATTACCAAAAGAATTATGAGTGATTTAAATATGCTACACCACTATTTTTTATGCCTCCTAATCATTGCGCCATCTCCAAAACATTTCGGTCTCCATTCGGAAATTAGATAATATTGGCGTCAAATTAGTAAGCCAGCCAGATATATTGGAGCATATAGGTTTACCGCGTTCATAGCGTCTTAATAGCATAGGAATTCCCCCGGCTCTGCCGCTGCCGGGGTGACAGTCGAAGTTTGACTTTTGCAGGAATCGCCCACAGGAACCTTCTCATGAGCCGCCAAGCGCACGATTGGAGTTCCGGTTGACCTCTAGGACTCTGCGAGTGAATAACACAATCATGTACCCCGAAACTTGATCCCAGCAGGCTTGGATATATGGATGCGTGCAACTGAAAACTTGAAGATCGAGTATAGCTTTGGGAACAATTGTTGCCATAATTAAAGTCTAGGCTACAATTGTTCCCGACATGAAGCGAAAACAAGAAACCAAGAAGCTAGACGGATTACCTGCTGCATTTACCTATCTGCAGGCACGACGAGCTGGACTCAGCAAACGTCATCTATACTGTTTGCGAGATACTGGTAACATCGAGATCATTAGTAGGGGATTGTTTCGACGATCAGACTCAGAGCTCATCGACGTCAATCTAATTGAGATTGCTATCAGATCCCCTCGCGCGATTCTATGCCTAGAAACTGCTCTCGCGAGACACGGCCTTTCGGACGCAATTCCATCGAAAATAGACATTGCTATTCCTCGCGGGGTTCGTCCCCACGCTATAAAGGCTCCCGTCCGCTGGCATCGCTTCGAACCATACACATTTGATCTTGGGCGCAAGTGGATCAAACTTAAGCCGGGGATTCAAATCGGCATTTATAACCCTGAACGGTGCATTGTCGATGCTTTCCGTCTTCGTCGTCTGGAGGGCTACGAGCTCGGGCGGGAGGCACTACGGCGGTGGTTGCGCCAACGTGGTGCACGGCCAGCCGAACTTATGGCTATGGCGCGGTCTTTTCCTCGTACTATGCGCGCTTTGAGCGAGAATTTGGAGATTCTCCTTGGGAACTAAACGAGCAACCAAGGCAACAGAATCTGGTCGGGCATATTTGGCTCTTCAAGCCCAGGCTCGGCGAGATAGACGCAGCACTGATGAGCAACTTCAGCTTTACGCATTAGAATGTTTTATCGATCGACTTGCTAGCTCTCGATATGCATCGCGGTTGATTCTTAAAGGAGGACTCCTTCTTGTGCTGCATATGAAATACGACGACCAACTAGAGACATAGATCTGCAGGCTCAGCACCTAACCAATGAAGCGGAAAAACTGTTGGCAATGATCAAGACCATTGCTGAGGTCAGTCGTCCAGATGGACTGGTCTTCGATATGTCCAGCTTTACCGCTGAGGTCATTCGTGAGGAGGACGAGTATAGCGGCGTACGTATCAGTCTTCGATGTACACTCGGGCCTGCGCGAATCCACTTTCACGTTGATATCAATGTTGGTGATCCTATCTGGCCAGCACCGAGAACGATTACGTTACCGCGATTACTCGGTGGATCGGTTGAGATTTCAGGTTACCCCCTAGCAATGATCTTTGCCGAGAAAACCGTTACGGCAATTCAGCGTGCCCAGAACAATACACGTTGGAGAGACTTCGCAGACATACTTTTGCTCTCGGCCTACCACACGATCGACGGTGGTGAGTTGCACCGTGCTATTACAGAGGTGGCGGTGTTCCGAAATGCTGAACTTGCGCCTTTAAACGAATTGCTTGATGGCTCTGCCGCAATTGGACAACTACGCTGGGTGGCATGGCGGACGAAACAACGGATCTGCGATCGTCTTCCAGAAGAGTTCGATACTGTACTCAAAACGATAGCTGTTATTGCAGATCCGGCCATCACTGGTGATGTCAAAAATAAAATGTGGAATCCGCTTGAGCATGCCTGGAGGTAATACTTTGGCTTAGGTGTGTTTCACTTGTAGTCCCACCAACTTTACATAACTTATCGGCCCCTAGAATATTGGTCCTCTGGGATAGTATAATCGGCAAATTCAGCGGATTTTATGGGTTCGGCACCTTGAGTTGTTTCTTCCATAGCCAAAAAGAAGACACGGTTGTTGGAAACCACAAAGTCATGCTTCAGCGCTGAGATTCCAGACTTCCCAAGGACGACAAACAGCGATACAAATAAAATGCGGACTAGTTTATTCCACGGACGGAAAAATGGCCTCGACCCCATCTCGAACAATCAGGTTATGCCATAGACTGGTTCGCCTCTTATAGGATGGTGAACCAATGCCGGTAATCTCAATGTTCTTTGGCATTCTCGTGTCGATATTTTACAGAGATAACGAACAGCATCATACACCGCATGTTCATGCACGATATCAAGGTAACAAGGTTTCAATTGCAATTGAAGACGGCCGTATTCTTGCCGGAGACTTACCTTTTCGCCAACTTCGTATGGTACAGGTGTGGATTGATATTCATCGAGACGAACTTTTAGCAGACTGGGAACTTGCAGTTAACGGCGATGAACCATTTCGCATCGCTCCACTTCAATAAAAGAGAACATTATGGAAGAACTACTTGATGTAGTCAGTGTAAAAACTCATAATGATTATACATTGGAGCTGGTTTTTGAAAATGGCAAACGAAGAATTTTCGACATGAAACCATTTTTTGACAAAAAACCTTTTTCCAAACTTCAAAATTCACCTCTCTTTTTTAGAGCGTCCGTTCAATACGGCACGGTGGTCTGGCCTGGAAACATAGATATTGCACCCGAAACTCTCTGGATTAGATCGGTTCAAGCATAATACTTGGCAGTTTTATTTCTTAATCACAAATTATAACTGGTTACAAGTTCTTTAAGTGGTATATAATACTATGAATTTTATTGAGAAATGTCGAATTTTTCAATTTTTCTAAACAGGCAATAAACTAAAATTGGTTCTGTTGTATTAATTTTTTTGCCATACTTACAGTGAATTTTCATTATTATTCAAGAAATAAACAATTATACTGCATAAGCTAACACCTTGATTTTGTTATGTTTACTCTAAGAGATATATTTTGACCAGAAGTCAAATTTGACTCTATGTCAATTAATGCGACAGAATCCTATCATCTCTATCGCGTAAGCTTCACACATATTTGCAGAAAACAGTGTAGCGATGACTCTTCCACGCTTTACGACAGAGCTAATCATTGGACCCGACAGTGAACAGACATTTTGGAACGGTTGTCGCCACAAATACAGTACCATGCTTCCCGACTTCGACACTTTCAGACGAAAACTCCTGCAATTACAAGGTGTTAAAAAAAAGCAGGGCACTACAAATTGCAGTTTACGCGCCTACGCCAACTCATGAGGAACCTGGGAACGTCTGAGACCAAACGCCTGATAAA
>JBNKEI010000089.1:0-4164 GCA_050288705.1 Myxococcales bacterium | reverse complement strand
GAGTTTTTTCCTCTTAGGAGTTCAAGCAAGCATCTCAACTCCGTCGAACTTGGCCGACTTGAGCCAACTGCGTCCTTACGATATCGCGCAGAGCTTGCCGCTGCTGCATGATGTCAACGATTAAAAACTTGATGATCGAGTACCAGCTCTCGAAAGTTTATCGGGGCATTCCATTTAGGTTTGCCATGATAAAATACAATTGGGTAGACAAAAGGAAGTTTATCTGAGGTAGGATTTTGACGTCTACACCAGTCATAAACTGCTCCTGCATAAAGTAAAAGACGCAGCGGCATCCAATAAGAGGGAGAGCTTTGGTGTTCGACTAAAAAATAAACAAATAGCTTTTTGTTGCTGTTTTTAAAATTAGCAGAAAAGATTAGATCGGATTCGGTTTTTTCCAAATTTTTATTAACAAAGCTAGTTGAATGGGTCTTTAAGGTCGCAAAATCGGTTTCTTGAGCCAATGAAGGTGGCAAAAAAGATTGCAAAAGTGATTTTGCATGCTCCAAATCACCGAAGATACGACGAAATAAACCATCGTGAGGTTGGTTTTTTTTCATAAGCTCTATGTCGTACTAGCCTTCTGAAGAGCTTCTGTCAACAATTCGGCTCAGACATTGGAACATAATCAAGTCGGATGTGGTGGATGTATCTCGTTGCATGCACCTATTTCTTTGTATGCACCTTTTTCCTGACCCCATACTGTGCCTTCCGAGAGCCGACAATAAATTTGCTGACAGGCAAGCAAACGACCGAATGAACTCTTAATAGGCTTCCAGGCCGTACCGAAAAGCAGTCGCGGCGATAAGAAATTAGGGAACCTTGCCCAGACTCGGCAAGCAATATTCGTTTTGTTCGCAGCTAGGCTGCCAATTGCAAAATGATTTGAAAGGGCTATGCAAATGGGAATACCGGTGAATGCAATTCAAGTTGCTTCCACAAGTAATGCCAAGCAGCTTTCTTACGCACCTGGAGCTCGAATTCGAGTACGTGACGAAGAATGGATGGTCCAACGCTCTCACCCTATTGGCCACGGCGATTTTGCAATTCATTGTGTTGGTATTTCCGAGCTGGTTAATGGTTATGAAGCTGTATTCTTAACCAATCTCGAAAGAGGTAAGATTGAGCCGCTGCGGGTAGATACCACCGAATTGGTAGTCGATTCTAGTGTCCAGTTCCGCCGCTCTAAGCTTTATATGGAGAGCATGTTACGGCGGACTCCTCTCGCTGGTAACCACATTGCGATTGGTAACCAAGCCGCAATGAAACTGTCTCCTTTTCAATTGGTTCCGGCAGCGCAGGCGCTTGCCGCACATCGGCCGCGTATTCTTATCGCCGATGGGGTGGGCTTGGGAAAAACTTTGGAGGTAGGCGTTCTTCTCGCCGAATTAATTGCTCGCGGACGCGGTGATCGCATTCTGGTTGTAGTAATGAAAAGCATGCTGGCTCAATTTCAAAAAGAGTTATGGACACGTTTTACTATTCCCATGGTTCGCCTTGATTCAATTGGGCTAAAGCGCGTTCATTATAAAATTCCCACCGGAAAAAACCCTTTTCATTATTACAAGCGAGCCATTATCAGCATCGATACTTTAAAAAACGAGCGCCAATATCGCGCTTGGTTAGAAAAGTGTCATTGGGATGCAGTGATAATTGATGAGTGTCATAACGTGGTAAATGCCAGTACTGAGCGTAATAAGGTTGCGAAAACGCTTTCCATCACCACCGATGCTCTTATTTTTACTTCCGCCACTCCGCATAACGGCAAGCCAGAGTCTTTTGCCACGCTCATGAATTTGCTCGAACCCACCGCGGTGGCTGACCCGCACCATTACGGCCCCGAAGATGTAAAGGGGTTGTATGTGCGGCGTTTTAAGAAAGACGTCGAGCGTGAAGTTGCCGAGCATTTTCCCGAGCGCGATTTAAAAGTGGTTTGGTGCTCAGCTACTCCTGCAGAAGAAGCGCTATTTACGGCCCTGGGAAATGCCACTTTTCACACCCTTAATCGGCGGGTGAAGTTAACCGCTCTTGGGCGCGCACGAGACATGCTGTTCAAAACCGGGCTGGTTAAGGCCCTGCTTTCTAGTCCCCAAGCTCTTAAAGAAACTGTGCAAGTCCGAATAAACAAGCTTGAGTCGCGACTCTCGGCGTTAAAGCAGCCGGCAACGCCGCCAGGGCAAGAACCACTCGAACCGAAACCAGCAGACGACGAGGAAATCGACACTCCACAAGTCGATAAGGCGAGTATTCGCGCCGATCTGTTGGCGCTTCAGGAAATCCAGTTGCTTGCCGAAAAAGTGGGCATCACCCATTTTTCCAAGCTGAAGTATTTGTTGTAAACACTTCTTCCCGAACTAGGGGTTCGGGGCCGCAGCAGCGATCCTCGGCTGGTTATTTTTTCCGAGCGTATTGCCACCATTGAGCTATTGCGTGATCAGCTTTGCGAGCGATTGAAGCTCCAGGTGGTTAATGAAAATCCTGGCGAGGGAACGCTGGCGGTACTAACTGGCGCCGAGTCTGATGTGCGTATTCAAGAGGTTCTGGAATCTTTTGGCTCACGCGATGGAAAAGTGCGGGTGCTATTGGCCTCAGACATGGCTTCGGAGGGCATTAACCTGCACCATTTTTGTCATCACCTTATTCACTTCGACGTGCCCTGGTCATTTATTCGTTTGGAGCAGCGCAACGGTCGTATAGATCGCTTTGGCCAAACCAAAGCGCCCACTATTCGCTACATGCTTACCAGGGCGCACAATGCGGAAGTTCGCGGCGACGTTCAGGTGGTGGAGAAGCTCATTGATAAGGCGGAAAATGCTCGCCAAAACTTGGGCGATGAAGGGGCAGTGCTCGGCTTGTACAATCCAGAATTGGAAGAGCAGAGCATTGCCTGCTTAATCAGCGCCGGTGCCGCCAACAATCACCAACAACTAGAGCAGGGGTTTAAGGAAATTCGCCAAGAAGCTGGTGCGGAAGAAGGGCAGGCTGAGCCGTGGTTTCTGCAAGGCCTTTTTGGTGAACCGGCAGTAACCGAAAAATCGGCCCAGAAAGCAAAGCAGCCTAACAGTAATAGGTTGGTAGACCCTTCGTCGCGGGTTACGAGCGCTATGCCCACGGTAGAGGCGCGGCAAACTCTCTATAACGATGATTTGCAGTACCTTCGCCTGGCTTTGGAGGAACTTAAGCCAGTGTTCAAGGTAGAAGGCGAACCGCTGGAGTTCGAATTTCACCCGCAGAGACCAGAGCTAACATTGCGCGCGCCAGCAGAGTTGCGCAATCGTTTAGAGCAGCTTCCTAAAGAAGCCAAGTCGCCGGATGATGGTATTTTTCTCACTACCGACCGAGCAGCGGTAGAGCGGGCAATTGAAGAAAGCCGCGATGAAAGAGGCACCTGGCCCGACCTCCAACTGCTATGGCCTCTTCATCCCGTACTGGAGTGGATTAATGACCGAGTGTTGGTAGGCTTTGGTCGCAATCAAGCACCAGTTCTGGTTTTGCCTGGCATTGCCGAACGCTTTGCAGGAGCCGATGCGCTGGCGCTCATGCAAGGCACGCTTTCCAACAAGCGGGGTCAAGCAGTGGTATGCCAGTGGTTTGGATTGCCGACCAAAGTCTCCCAGTCAGGAACGTCTATCAAAGTACTGAATGCAGTCGAGCTGGAAACCGTACTCGACAAAGCCGGGCTTCGCGGTTCGACCCCTAATCAAGCAAAAGCCAGCGTGCTTCTCAGCGCATTGGTCAAAGCTAGAAGCGCCTGGCTACAAGCTTCGCTCGCCCATATGCAACAGCGCCGTAGCGAGCGGATGAACCGAATCAAGCCCGAGTTGGAAGCCACTCAGCAACGGCTGAAGGCCTGGGAGCAGCAAGTGCTGGAAGGTTTAGAAGCGCGCAAAATCGAGCTGATGGCCAGTCGCCCGGGGCCGTTTCGTGATCATCGCCGCTCCGTCATTCCCGCGAAGGCGGGAATCCAATGGGCACGACTTTGTCAATCGATGATTTGGGGCCAAAGGTCAAGCCCAAGATATTGACCTTGTATTTGGCGGTGAAGCCCTGCACGAATTTGAGACCACTTACTCTCGTCCAACGACAATCGTAACGCCATCCAAAGCCTAAACCAAAGGTCAGATCGGAATGCAAGCTGGTCTTTCGACTGTGGCGCCCCCTGGA
>JBNKEI010000088.1:0-14311 GCA_050288705.1 Myxococcales bacterium | reverse complement strand
TATGCTCGTGTCAAATTTAATCTTAAACTGACTACAGGGAAGCAAATTCCGCTTGATCCAGCAAGCGAAGAAATTTTCTGAAGAAGCGCAACTCCAGGATGGTTAATCCGGCTGGCTACGGATTAATGATTTACTTTAAGTCCTACCAACTTTACATAAGACATCTTATAGGACCCTAAATAGAATATAGGTCCCCTGGGATAGAAAAATCGGGAAATTCAGCGAATTTTCATGAATTCGATGGTTCTATTGCCACTCAAAGTGAGAAAACACTTTTTTTGGTTCCGTCGCATTAATTGACACAGAGTTAAATTTTACTTTAGGTCAAATATATTACTTGGTGTAAATATAATAAAATCAAGATCTTAGTTTATTTAATATAATCGTTTATCTTGTGGATAATAATAAAAATTCACTGCAAGTATGGCCAAAATTTTAATACGACAGAGCCCGGTTCTCTTCAGTCTACGGTGCCGAAAACTGGGAAATCTTTCTACTGTAGCGAACCATGTATTTCTACACCCTAGCCCGGAACCAGTGAGGCTCTTTTTTGGTAACGCTAAAGATCGATTGGTTGCGTACATGCAGCCGTTTTTTATTACATTACGAATGAGATACCTTTTTGCCTGCTGCTCAAGCGAGAGAGCGAGCAAAAATAATTCTAACATGCAACGGTATGCCATCATGTGTTCAATGAATCATAAAATTTGTCTTCAATTCACTTCAAAAAAAACACCTGGTCCTATCTTCAAAATATATCTGACAACGAGCGCAAATATCCAATAAAATGCCTCAAGGTAAACTGGTTTATAAGGCTGGCTAGTAATCACGAGAATTGAAATAGTAACGTCATTGATTTTAACTTACGCTCAAAGGAGGGACGTAGATGGATTCGTCTTAGCATTTTTTAAGAAAAAAAGTTATGCCGCGTTCCAAAGGAAACTAGGCATTTAGTGCAGTATTTGTGGAAACGAAAAATTGTCGTTTTAATCATTCATTTCAAATTAATGGAGAAATGTCATGGCAAAGGTTATTGATATTGACGTTATATTCGATACACAGACTATCGAAAAAAAATACGGCCCAGGAGGTACCGCCACTCATCCTAAAGGCATTGCCCATGAAGATGTTTTTATGATTACTAGGGCTGCAATCGTGGAAAATAACTCGCAAGCCACGGCTGATCTTACCTTTAAGGCATTGGTCAATGACAGCATTCGCTGGCGTTCTGAATCTCTTGACGGAAACTCGGATCAGTCCGTCATCATTTACAAAATAGTTAAATTTTCAGGAACTCAGGTTACCAACGAACCAGAAATGCGTATTAGTTATCCCACTACCCCGATTCCTTGCGCCAGCAACCCCACCAGCTATAATGCAGTAAACTCTCAAGCGGATGTGTTCCTGACTTGTGACGTATTGGAAAAGGGTACGGAAGGTTACCAAGTTTGGTTCTATATCGTAAACAAAGACCCGGATACTGGGGCGCTTAGTACCTATGGCTATTATTGCTGGGATCCGACTATCCATGTAGTTGGATAAAGGAGAAAACGTGGTTTTTTCATAAAATGATGGATGCCGCTCGCACTATTGTGTGCGAGCGGCTGCTTGCTTATATAAAAAACGCCAAACGTTAGAATAAGGAAGAGATTCATGTGCGATATTAGCATCCAATTGTTAGTGAACCCATTTCTGCTTCAAAAGTACTATCCAAACCCTAGTCAAGACAGCAGTTCACCAACGCCAATCAAACAGGATGAAGCTCAGACAGTCTCGGTTCGGTGTTCAGGTGTTAACGGGAGTATCGAGAGCAATACCAATGTAAGAGTTGGCGACACCATTTACTGGAGTATCGACTCTTTAGGTTTAAATACTACTCATACCGCAATTATTTATAAAATAGAAAAAGCAGACGGAACGCAGATTATGAGCGTTCCCGAGATGCAGGTAAAAAGTTTTGCAACTCCCGTTCCATATTCGGACGAACCTACAAAATATATACTGGAAGACCAGTCTTATGCCTTTCTGACCGGTGATGTGATTGCGCAGGGCACGGGAAGTTATCGAATATTCTTTTACATTGTGAAAAGCGATTTCGATACTAAAAAAATGACGACTTTCGGTTATTTTTGTTGGGATGCAAGTATCACCGCTACCCAGATTATTGATCGGAAAACCATCGACATTTTCGTTGTAATTGATACGAGTAGCATCATAAGTGGTTACGAAGTTAAAAGTGACTCAGACCATCCGGTAAGCGTCAACCGCGACGCCATTTATATGGTAACAAACGATGCTGCAATAACTGACGGACAGGCCACGGCCGATTTGAGCATTAAGGCCGATGTTAACGATGCTATTCGCTGGCGCGTAGAATCTTTAAACGGAAATACCGACCGAACAGCTATCCTTTACGACATTGTCAAAAGCTCAGGGACGCAAATCACTAGTGAAGCGGAAATGCAGATAAATTATCCGCTAACCCCTATACCTGCTGTTGACAATCCCATCAGGTATAGTCCCTCAAATAACCAGGTGGATGTCTTTTTAGGCTGCAGTGTACTTAGAAGTGGCTCGGAAAAGTACCAAGTTCGGTTCTATATCGTGGATAGAGACCAGGACAGCGGGGAACTTAGCACTTCTGGATATTACTGTTGGGACGCAACAATTCACGTAGTTAAGCTGTTTCAGGAATTCGACGACAGCGACTCGCCAGGGAGGGGCTGATACAAGGAGTAATAATATCAACTCACGAGAAATTATTGATGGAAATGGAGAGTTCGATTCTCCAAGGCGACGCGATGTTGGGGAAGAGCTGGGTCGCGATGCTGACGAATTGTATTGCGAGACGTGCAATGATTGGAATAACCCCCTGCACTATCGACCGATCGTACCCTTTTTTGATTATCGCCTAGCCACCACTCAAACTGCTATGCGCTTTCATTCATGGCAAACAGGAATACTGGGAAGCGCGAATTTCAAACAACACTTGGCCCTACCCCATGCTAGGATGGCCACTATGTAGTGGTTGAGCTAAAAGCCACGGCTTTCAAACCTGAACATGCGGGTCAATTGAATTTTTATCTCGCCGCGGTGGATGCTCAAATCAAAGCGCCGGACGATAAACCAACCATCGGATTACTCCTTTGTAAGACCAAAAATCGACTTGTCGCAGAATATGCGCTCTCAGGAATTGCCAAGCCAATGGGGGTTGCTGAATACCGGCTCGTCCGTGCGCTTCCCGAACCACTCGACACCAAACTTCCCACCATTGAGCAACTTGAGCACGAGCTCAGCACGACTCTTATTCAAGAAGATGAAGAGATGTGACTGACTCGAACATATTTCACTTCTAGTCCTGTTAACTGCACGCAAGGTCCTTTTATAGGACTCTATTGACACGTTAGCGAGCGTTAATCAATAGTATGTCAATGCAACCTACAGCGAATAGCGCAGCGGCATCCAGACAACCTTGGTGGCGTCCTACCCTACAACCAAGGGCCTTTGCGCTTTTCGACTGTATCGATAGCCGTAGTAGTAGCAGGATAATCGATACCTAACCTACGAAAGGAAATGCGGCCCACCGAAGGGTCGCAGCCTTTTGTCTAGTATTTCTAGTATTTGGGGGCGAAACTTCCTGGGCAGCAACATAAACCATGGAAACTAATAATTCTGAGCCCTCACAACATTATACTTTCGGTCATTCCGATACTGCCGCCCAGCGATTAGAACTACTTGCCCAAACATTCGAGCCTTGGACTCGCCATCTTCTTGCGATTGCTGCCCAAAAACCGGTTAATCAAGCATTGGATTTGGGATGCGGCGTGGGACATACCACTCAATTGGTAGCCCAAATTTGCTCACCAGTTACCACTACAGGGTTAGATATTTCTGAAAAATTCATCTTAATGGCGAAAAAGAGGTTTCCTCAATATCAATTCGCCACTCATAATGTAACCCAGCTTTCTTTTCCTTTTATTAATGCCGACCTTCTCCATAGCCGTTTTTTGATTACCCATCTGGCCAAACCACAAGACATTCTCACTAAATGGAGAAATACTTGCGCGCCTCAAGCACGTCTTCTTTTGTGCGAGACCAGCGCCCTAAAATGCGACGATCCGACATTCATCGATTACTATTCCCTAGTAGAAAAAATGCAAAATCACTACGGCCAAAAACTGTACATTGGCCAAGAGCTAGCCAGCATTGCACGGTCAGCAGGATGGAAAGTCACCTACGACCAACCAGTAACCCTAGATATTGCTGCTTCTAACATGGCGCAGCTACATTTTATGAATCTAGCTACTTGGAAAAGTGATCCTTTTGCTCAATCTGCGTTTAGCGCCCAGCAACTGCATAAGCTGGAAGAAAGCCTCCGCTTAGTTGCGCAAAAGGAACGCCCATGCCCGCCAGTTCAGTGCACTTTGTGCTGCGTGGATTCAGTCGCCCCTTGACTGATATGAACATATGCTCATAATACTCAAAGATGATTGAAAGCGCCCCGCCATATTGGCGGGCTGCTCGCCGTCAAGACTGGTTCCGTGGTCAGGGAGCCCTATCAGGGGACCGCTGGCCAGGGGCAAGAAAGGAAAATAAACATGCCAGGAAGAAACGGAATGGGACCGATAGGTCGAGGCCCAGCACGGGGATGCGGAAGAGGCTTTGGTCGTGGTGCAGCAGAGCGAATAGAGCTGTCACAGAGAGCAAGACTCGACATTGGCCAGGGTCGTCGCCATGGGGGTGGTTGGCGTCACCGTCATTGGTTTTACGCCACCGGCCTTTGTGGCTGGCAGCGCGCGCAGATGGGATGGCCCTGCCAGGGCGTCCCATTCTCGAAGGCGGTCTCGAATGAGCAAGAGCCGTCCACGCCAACCGCCGCCGAGAAGGAGCACGAATGAAAGTCGCTGTCAGTTCTACCGGGAAGAACCTTGACGCAGCGGTTGATCCGCGGTTCGGCCGATGCTCGACCCTCATCTTAGTCGAAACCGATGACCTGAGCTTCGAGGTCGTTAACAACGAAAAAAGCTCGCTCGGCGGCGGCGCGGGAATCCAGACTGCCCAGTTGGTGGCAAACAATGGCGCCAGAGCCGTCCTGACCGGAAGCTGTGGACCCAACGCGCACCAGACGCTAAGCGCGGCCGGCATCGAGGTGTTCGTAGAATGCCACGGAACCGTCGCCGATGTAATCGCGCGTTTCAAAGCCGGCCAGCTCACGTCGACCGCAGCCCCAAACGCCGCGAGCCACTCGCAGCCCGCGCAGTCCCCCGACGATGTCACCGAAACCCTGCGCATCGCCGTGGCCAGCGGCAAGGGAGGCACTGGCAAAACCACCATTGCCACCAACCTGGCGATGGTCCTCGCCGAAAGCGGGGAGAACACCACCTATGTCGATTGCGACGTCGAGGAGCCCAACGGTCACATCTTCTTTCAGCCAGATATCCAGGCGACCCGTGAAGTCTCCATCTCTGTGCCCGAGATCGATGAAGCTCGCTGCACTCTCTGCGGCGCCTGCGGCAAGGCATGTCGCTACTCGGCCATCCTGGCGCTGCCGAAGAAGGTGTTGACCTTCCCTAAGCTCTGCCACGGCTGCGGCGGATGCACGCTCGCCTGCGAGGCGAGCGCCATCCGCGAGACGCCTCGGCCCACCGGTGTCGTAGAGGAAGGTTCTGCCCACCAAGTGAGGTTCCTGCAAGGCCGGCTCAGCATCGGAGAAGCCATGGCGCCCCCAGTGATCCGCGCGGTTCTAGATGCGACGCCGACCAAGGGAATCGTCATAATCGACGCGCCGCCAGGAACCTCTTGCCCGGTGATCTCCTCCGTGAAAGAAGCAGACGTCGTCCTCCTAGTCACCGAGCCGACGCCATTTGGGCTCCACGATCTCAAGCTGGCCGTGGAGATGGTACGCGAGCTTGGCCTGCCATTCGGAGTGGTCGTCAATCGCGCTGGAATAGGCGACCACGCCGTGTTCGACTACTGCGCTGAGAAGGACATCCCCATCCTACTCGAGATTCCCAATGATCGGACAATCGCCCAAGCCTATTCACGCGGAGAATTCTGCACCAGGGCGATGCCCGAGCTCAAGCCTCGGTTTCTGGAGCTTTACGCGAAGCTTCGCGACCGGTCACGGACGAGATTGCCCCAGCGCGTCGCCAAGCCCGCTGCTCCCGTTGCAGAAGCCGCCGATGGAGAAAAGCTCCCCTCGGAGCTAGTGCATCCCGGAACGAAGCGTGAAATCAACGAGCTAGTGGTTATCAGCGGAAAGGGGGGAACCGGCAAGACCAGTATCGTCGCCTCATTCGTCGCCCTGGCCTCAAAGGCGGCCATGGCCGATTGTGACGTCGATGCGGCAGATCTACACCTGGTGCTCGACCCTACCGTGCAACAGCGCCGGCCATTCTCGGGAGGCAGCATGGCCGTGATCGATCCCAATACCTGCACTGGCTGCGGCCAATGCCTACCACACTGTCGGTTTGGCGCCATCCGCGCACCATCTCCCGGGATAAACGTCAGCTACCGAATCGATGCCGTCTCCTGTGAGGGATGCGGCGTGTGCGCGGACATCTGCCCAACACAGGCCGCCGCGCTCGTGCCGACCACCAATGGCGAGTGGTTCGTTTCGGATACCCGGCATGGCCCCATGGTTCACGCACGTCTGGGCATCGCTCAGGAGAACAGTGGAAAGCTCGTATCGCTAGTGCGCCGAGAGGCGAAGGCGGTGGCAACCGCGGCTAAGCGCTCGATCCTCATCTGCGATGGCTCCCCGGGTATTGGTTGCCCAGTCATCGCTTCGATTTCCGGGGCACGCCTGGTGCTTGTGGTTACCGAACCGACGGTTTCCGGTCTGCATGATCTCCAACGCGCCGCCGAGCTCTGCCAGCAGCTCAAGGTCCGCGCAGCAGTCTGTATCAATAAGGCCGACATGAATTTGGAGGTCACTACCAAAATCGAAACCGAGGCCACCCGATGGAACATGCCAATCCTCGGAACCATTCGCTACGACGACTCGGTCACCGCCGCGCAGATAAAAAAGCTCGCGGTAGTGGAGAACGGCGACAGCCAGGCGGCAACCGACCTCCGTGCGCTTTGGGCGCGCGTTCAAACCCAAATGGGAGAGGTCTGACCGATGTACGTAGAGGAGAAACAAGCCAATGGCAACAAGCAAGACCTGCAATACGTGAAGCGATATAACCTGCGCGGCCCAAGCGAAAAGCCCCAACTGCAACCACTAGGAGACCCCATGCCGACATATGTCTACGAATGCGCCCAATGTGGAAAATTCGAACAACACCATTCGATCTCCGAGCCCGCGCTCGGCTGCTGCCCAACCTGCGGCGGCGAGGTCCAGCGAATCATCGCCGGCGGGACCGGCTTTATCATGAAGGGAAAAGGCTCGTCGAACAATCACTGCGACAGAGCAACGCCCTGCTGTGGACGGGAGACGCGCTGCAATAGACCATCATGCGAGAAGTGATGCTGTTCATCCATCGATGGCCCAAGCAAGTGCGTGAAAGCTCAGCTATTACGGATCGAGGTCTCGATCCGCCTGCAAGCCTAGGAGATCAAGCTGCTCTGCGAAGCTTTTTGACAACGATCCGTAGTGACGATAAACTCGTTTATCCAATGTGCGATGATGAGCTACATTTTCATGCCGATTGCATTTTGTATTCGACATACCTGCTTTCAAAAAAAATGATTTTTTGTTTAAGGAGCCAATAATGTTTCCCGGAACGGTCAACAACAAAACGCCTGCTTCAGCAGAGCGCGTGCCAGTCAGGCAGTCTGATAACAATTCCGGGAGCACATCTAGCGCCCAGCCAAAAGCAGAACGCAAAAAGAAATCGCGCCCAACATCGAGAAGTGCTCAACCCGGTTCAGTTCCATCATCTTCGCATTCATCGTCTTCTTCATCGCGTTCGTCTCACAAGAAGCGCGACGATTTTGAAAATTCCCACACCAAGCCGAATACGGGAGTAACTTCGGAGAACACTAGCTCCCAGCACATGCGAAAAACTAGGCCTACAACTACACGGAGAGCAGGCGTTAGCGTTAATCCTGATATCCACATAGAAAAGCAATCTGCAGTGCCCCCTGAGCCAACAGCCGAGCCAGTAACGGCTGAACCCGCTACGAATGCCGAACCGGTAACGCCCGCCCAAGAAACAAGCTATCCTATCAAATCACATTATCTACCTGATTGGCGTTACTTAGACAATGATTACTTCTCCATGCAACATAAAAGCGAAACGCAATGGAAGTATTATATAACTGAAAAGAAAAGACTTCATGAATATGAAACAGCCAAAGCAGCGTTTGATAGCTATCATGGAGCAACGCTAAGCGCGATTAATTTAAGTTCTAACGATAGTAATATGGATGGCATATTGTCAACTTTAGCTCACTCCCGCAACATATATATGGCACAAAAAAAGAAAGATGCCGATGCGAGCTTGGCAGACGCATTAAAGAAAAAAGGAGAGTCCTCTACCATTAAAAAATGAAATATCCATCTAGTAATTAGAAACTACGAAATAACTTCAAAGATTGCAGAATGCAAAAATATGGTGTCACCTAAAGCTCCTGCTCCCTTTTCCACCAGGCCTTTGCGTTTTGATTTGGTGCAATCGCTCACCCTAGAGATTTATACCCGTATACGCACAGAAGGCCAGTCAGCTGATCGGGTTTTAGATAAAGTTTTGCGCCGAGAAAGGCGGCTTTACAGCTCAGAGCGAAGAGCTATTTCCGAAACTGTATATGGTTTGCTGCGCAACGAACGCCGTTTAGACTTTGCCATTTTCGGAAAAATAACCACGCCAGCTAATATTCCCGAGCATACTCTTTTTTCGCTGCGCTTTGCCGCTTATTGTTTACAAGAATCTGCCTTCTCTTCGGCCCACTTAGAAGCAATAAAGCGTCTAGCCGGCCCTTTTTTTTATGATTTAGAAAAAGCACCACCTGAATTACCAGATTATTTTTCTGCTTCCGAACGAGTGGCAATACACAGCTCGCTTCCCTTATTTGTTGCAGAGACGTTAGTTCAAGAACTGGGTGAAGCAGAAGCAATAGCTCTTGCCCAATCATTTAGCATTCGCGCTCCTCTTACGATACGCGCCAACTATTTAAAAACCGACCCCACCACTCTTATGCAAAGGTTGGCCTCAGAAAATATTAACGCACGCCCCACTCTTTGGTCTCCTTGGGGACTAACTTTGGAAACAAGAGTGAATGCGCATTCTTTAAAATCCTTTACTGAGGGACTATTCGAAATCCAAGATGAAGGCAGTCAATTGTTGGCGCAACTAGTACACGCCCAGCCAGGAGAAAGAGTAGTAGACGCTTGCGCAGGAGTTGGTGGAAAAACTTTGGCTCTTAGCGCCCAAATGCATAATCAGGGAAAACTCTTTGCCTACGACGTTGGAAAGGAACGATTGGCAGAGCTTTCTCGACGCGCCCGCCGAGCAGGAGCACGCAATATTCATATACGTACACTTCCTCAGGGAAGCCAAGCGGATGCTTTTTTGCAGTCAATGCATGGCAAAGCCGATCGCGTATTGGTAGATGCTCCGTGCTCAGGACTAGGAGCCCTGCGCCGCAATCCTGATGCTCGCTATCGCTTTCAACCGTCTGATTTTCATCGATTCCCCGCACTACAAGAAGAAATATTGAATCGTTTTTCATCGCTTGTGCGAAAGGGAGGGCGGTTAATATACGCTACTTGTAGTATTGTTCGTGCGGAGAATGAAATAGTAGCCGAGCGGTTTTTACACGCTCACTCTGATTTTCGCCTGATTCCTGCTCACTCTCTTCTTTCTCCTGATATATCCCCCGGGCCCTTCCTGAAATTGTTTCCCCATCGCCAGGGAACTGATGGCTTTTTTGCTGCGGTTTTCGAGCGAACTTGAGAGGGAGCAGTCATTATGAGAGCAGAAGACATTATTGAAACCGGCTAAGAATTTTAGAAAGTAAAGGCAACTCCGGTCTTGCCTTTTTTTCAGCCTTTGTGGTGTCGTTGATATGTAAACAAGGGCGGGCAACAATGAACGAACACGACTATGTAATCAAAAAAGCAAGGCTTAAAGACCTTAACGCACAAATTCTTAGTGAGCTACAAACTTTTTTGCCTATCCGATTTCAAAATCCGGAATGGTATCTTACCGGAGTTCAAGTAGGACTACAGTCGCTACAAATGTTTTACGAAGCCGCAAGAAATGTGTACCACGGCAACAAGGACCAGCGAAAGGGAGCAGCCTCGGTTGAAAACTTGAAAACCGTTTATCAGTTATTGGTTCAATTTTCTGAAGAAACCTGCCCCTATAAGCGTTCGAAAATTTTTTTGAAAAACAAAACAGGTCTGGAAATATTACTTTCCGATCTGACTGAGAGCCAACCTGTTTCTAATCAAAAAGCATTTGCTGGAGAAAGGTTTTCATTAATCCAGCAAATTGCTTTAGATTTATTAATCACCACCAATCTTTACCGGTCTCACAAATACCTTGGCGAAGAACTTAAAATCTCGGTTTCGCTTGGATTCTTTCAAAGAGCCGAACGCAAATCTAAGATCGAGAACCTGTTAAGAGATTTTCAACCCACATTGGAAGAATTCCACATTAATGACACAAAGTCACTTCAACAAAAGAAATTTGTTAATAAAAAAATCGAAGAAATCCATTGCCAAACTCAGCGCGAGTTCAAACGCATAAAAACGATTCGAGACAATATGTATCGCGGGCATCAAGTCCGAACGAGCGAAAACCCGCTTGACGATTTGCATCCGAAGAAGATTGTCCCCTTTCTCAAAAAAATATCTTCCAGCGGCGTGGAATACTTGCAAAGAGCACACACCGCTTACGAACATGCGCTCCAGAAAAGTAAAATCGGTGAATCAATTCAACAAGAATACGAAATTGTTTCTAAAGAAATTGCTAATTGGGAAAAGGAACAACAGTCGCAGAATACTTCCGACTACCAGCGGGCTGGTTGAGAGCACGTACGCTGCTTTGCGTCCACGGCATCTAAAGATTGATCGTGGCAGTTGCCTGAGCGTCATTTACCGGTAATGCTGCCGTCCAAATGAAACGAGAAACAGACCGCCTTGAAATCAAGCCGTGCTGGAATTCCTACTCTAACTGGCACGGCAACTTCCAAGTGTACGCAGTGCACGGAAATAGTCGTTTTTCCCGGAGCTTTGTATTCTACCGATAGTCGCTTGTTACCGCCGCGGATATCTTATCAGCGACACAAATTTCTTGACTTGACTTAGAAATTCGACTTTCTTTCTGCGGTTTAGGAAAGAAAAGAAGGAATAACTCATGAAGCATTATTTGGGCGTTTTAGTTGCAATTTTTCTTTTGTCAGATTAAAACAGGACAGTCCAGGGAGTAATCATTAATGGTCACACCTATCTCCAATGGAACCAAATTGCGCCATCAAGACTGATCCCTCATTCCATTCAAGGCGGTTGGAATTTCGAATATCAACCATAAAAACCTTCCACTTCTTAAAAAGTGGATTTTTCTCGGTCACTTAGTTGTGGAAAACAGCAACTTAAAACAAAAAATGAATGCAGAGCGGCAATTCGCAACACCAAAGAACATTGCACAAAAATTTTGCCTGCTCTTGCACCAAAAAAAGGAGAATGTAATGAATCGAAAAGCGAACGCTACATGGAAAGGTGGGTTGAAGGATGGCGCGGGCACCTTCAGCGTCCAAAGTGGAGCAATCAAGGAGCAAGGCTTTGGCTTCCGCACTCGTTTCGAAGACGCTCCGGGTACCAATCCCGAGGAGCTAATTGCTGCCGCTCATGCTAGCTGTTTTAGCATGGCGTTAAGCGCACAACTTGGCGAGCGTGGAATCACGCCTGAAGCTATCGAGACTACGAGCACTGTCACCTTTGAAAACCTTACCCTTACCAAAAGCTTGCTGAAGACCAAGGTTACGGCTTGTGGAGCAGACAAGGCGAAGGTTGAGGAGGCTGCCGCAGCAGCAAAGGCTGGATGTCCAATATCTAAGGTCCTAAATCTAGAAATCGTGTTGGAGCTAACCGTGCAGGCATAATGTTGCGCGCATTGTCGACAAGAGAACAAGAACGTCGCCTACGGGAACAAAACGACACCGTTGGCGACTTTCGTCTCCATTCATCTCTTTGAATTCGCAAAACACCGCCGCGCCAAATTAAAATCAATAGCGCTATCTATTTTTGCGCGAATGCATTGTTTTGGTAACACGAATTATAATTTGAGCGAACGAGCCGCCATCGGCTACCGCAAGGACCTCGGTCTTTCCCGGTAACCTCCCCTGAATCAGCCCCTGGTCGGAAACCTCGGCAATCCACGGCTTACGAGAGATGTATGATATTCGCGCGCCTGCGACTGGCTGCATCCCTTGGGAGGTTCGACGAAACGTTTGCGGACTAAGTTGGTATTGCTCTCCTGGCGCAAGTCTTATTAGCAACGGCGCCTTTACTTCGTCTACCACTGGCATGACCACATCCACTAGTAGGCGAGCATAAAGATTTCCTACAATTGCTAATATTACGTATTGGCCTTCTTTCCCGTGGTTATAAACCATATCTTCGCTTAAAACTATTCCGGCAGGTTTTTTGGCGCTTCGCGAATCGGTATTAACAATTTCGTACTGCGCTTTAATATTGGGAATCTGTTTCCCTTCAAAATCAAATACCCGGGTTACTAACTTGGCCATACTTCCTTCGCCTACCAATCTAATTTTCCAAGGGTTAGGCGAGACCGTAACGCAGAGATTTTTACAGACCGCCTTGAAATCAAGCCGTACTGGAATTCCTACTCTAACTGGCACGGTAGCTTCCAAGTGTACGCAGCGCACGGAAATAGTCGTTTTTCCCGGAGCTTTGTATTCTACCGAGCCATCGTTTTTAGCTTGCGCAATAGTAGGATTAGCCGATCTAAAGGTGCAGCGAACACCCTTTAAAGGCCTTCCCTCAGAATCGCTCAGAATAGTTTTCAGAACACTTACGTTTTTTAAAGAGGTGGTGTGTAATGATTCCGGCTGAACTACTAGGGAAGCTGGTTTTGGCTCACAAGCCGTCAATAAAACCACCAAAGGGAGTAATTTCGAGTTAAACACGTCCTTTTACCCACTGGTTAGCCTATACTGATAAGTATGAAGAAAACTAATTCCAAAAAGCAAAAGGCAGGGGCCTTTAACCAACCATTTCAGGCTATTCGCAGTCAAATACAGATTAAGAAGTCCCCGCCAAACTTGCCGCTCACCACTCATGTACCTAAGCCAACGCCTCCAATTGCCACCGATGAAGAATCGCTATTTGCCCAGGCAATGGCCCAAGTAGTTCCTTTTGCCGAGAGGCAAGAAACGCCTTTTCCTACTCCCAAGGTTCGCCAAGTCGTTAGCGAAGATGCGGAAGCTCTGGCGCGGCTTTCCGATCTGGTTTCGGGAAATGGCGACTGGGACATTGCTGATACCGATGAGTTCATTGAAGGCGCAGCGCCAGGGGTCAACCAAGGATTATTAGCTACCCTCCGACGAGGAGACTATGCCATTCAAGGGCACATCGACCTTCACGGGAAGACCAAACCAGAGGCCAAAGAAGCGGTTGAGCGCTTTTTGATTCAGGCAAGAAAAGAAGGCAAGCGATGCGTGCTGATTATTCATGGCCGTGGTTTGAACTCTAAAGACAATATTCCCGTATTAAAGGAAAGCCTTAAAACCTGGCTATGTCGAGGAGCTATCGGGCGTTCGGTGCTGGCTTTCTCAACCGCTCGTGTTCACGACGGAGGGTTAGGAGCTTTGTATGTCTTGTTAAGAAAAAACTAAATCACCGGTACTTCCAAAGTTGCTTGTGTGAGAATTTTTGAGTTGATTTGGGAAAGACCTTGTCCTTGCGAATGACCATTGCAACGAAGGCTATATACTATAAATGTAGAGCATCTGTTTGACCGGAAGTTTTTATGCTAACAGGGTCTGTTTTCATCAACAATCGCACTCAATCAGTTCGACTACCTGCCGAATCCCGTTTCCCTGACAACGTATAAGAGAGTTTTTGTTCGAGTCGTCGGACAAGAACGAATCTTGTCTCCCATTGAAAATGCTTGGGATAGTTTTTTTCTAACAAGCGAGCAGGTCAGCGATGACTTTATGGCCGAGCGTTCTAGGGCGTGTCCCCATATCCGGCGCCACGCCCTCCGTCATTCCCGCGAAAGCGGGAATCCAGGGGGCGCCACAGTCGAAAGACCAGCTTGCATTCCGATCTGACCTTTGGTTTAGGCTTTGGATGGCGTTACGATTGTCGTTGGACGAGAGTAAGTGGTCTCAAATTCGT